>NZ_JBFRPK010000018.1:0-56332 GCF_041471965.1 Vibrio sp. 10N.261.51.A3 | reverse complement strand
GGATTCGAACCATCGAAGGCAGTGCCGGCAGATTTACAGTCTGCTCCCTTTGGCCACTCGGGAACCCCTCCAGGGTGTTTTTCCTAACTCATAATGGATAGGCTAAAGAGATGTTTTTCCCAACGCATCTCTCAAGTGCGGAGCGCATCATAGCAAACACGTTAAACCTGTAAAGAGTTTTTCTTATGGTTTTGTGTTGAATGCTGCCTTTTTGGGCAAAGATGGCGAAAAGTACGCATATTGCTCGGGAAGTGAACATCTATACTAAGGTTTACGTAGTGATAGGTAACACCTTGAGGTAACTCGCTTTCTACATTGTGTTTGGTTTGTGCAATTCGCCAAGAAACGTAAATGGAATTTAATCTAGATTTACACTTCTTGACGTTACAGCATTCATCAGTTGATAGAATACGGTTAATTTCATTTATAGATATTAATACCAATCGTAGTAAATAACATGTCATCCTAGCCTGTTAAAATGCTCGAGAACAGCGTCAGAAATTTTGATTGTAGAATAACTACTTATCGAAACTATCTGTTGAAAAGAGCTACCTTGTTCTCAAGCCTTTTCCCTACGCTATTTCTGACCACTTACTCACTGTGATTGGTATAAACCTTACTTGCAGACCATTATTATGAAGCATAAATCTGTTTTAACCCTGCTTAGCTTGTCTATTCTTATGGCGTCTCCAGCCGCACTAGCTAAACGCATGGGCCCTAGCACTGTCACTGTTGTTACTGAGCAAGTTGATATTCACCAAGTTAGCCAATCTCTTTCTTTGGTAGGTAAGTTAGAAGCAGAACAATCTGTGATCATTACCTCTGAAGTAGCGGGCAGAGTTGACTCTATCAACATCAAAGCCAATCAAGATGTCACCAAAGGGCAGATGTTGGTTCAATTAGATGACGACAAAGCAAAAGCTGCAGTTGCAGAAGCGCAAGCGTACCTAAAAGACGAGCAACGTAAGCTAGCGGAATTCCAACGACTAGTGAAACGCAACGCGATCACGCAAACTGAAATTGACGCTCAGAAAACGAACGTAGAGATTGCCAACGCTCGTTTAGCTGCTGCAAATGCCAATCTGAAAGATCTTCACATCAGCGCGCCATTCTCGGGCACTGTTGGTTTTATCGACTTTAGCCGCGGTAAAATGGTGACAGCAGGTACTGAACTCGTGACCTTAGATGACCTATCGGTAATGCAATTAGATCTGCAGATCCCGGAGCGCTACCTTTCTAAACTGTCTAAAGGTATGAAAGTAACGGCTCGCACTAGCGCATGGGGCGACACTCAGTTCACTGGCACAGTGGTAGGCATTGATTCTCGTATTAACGCTGAAACCTTGAACCTTCGAGTTCGAATCCACTTCGACAACAATAATGATTATCTAAAGCCAGGTATGTTAGTGGCGGCGGATATGGACTTCCCACCAGTGGAAGCGCCAATCATTCCAGTTCAAGCGCTTGAGTATTCAGGTACGAAGCGTTTCGTTTATGTTATCGACGAAGATAATAAAGCAACTCGTACAGAAGTTTTCCTTGGGGCACGTATCGATAACGAAGTCGTGATCGACAAAGGCATCGAAATTGGCCAGAAGATCGTGGTGCAAGGTATCGTGAACATGCGTGACGGCGTCTTGGTTCAAGAGCTTGCCGTTAATCGCCCAGCTGATGCAGCAAGTGATAAAAAAGCACAAGAAGGCGCTAACTAATGTTGTTATCTGATGTTTCTGTAAAGAGACCAGTAGCGGCCGTCGTATTGAGCCTACTATTGGTTGTGTTTGGTATTGTCTCTTTCAATAAGCTCGCGGTTCGTGAGATGCCAGATATTGAAAGCCCGGTAGTATCGATCAGTACTCGTTATGAGGGTGCGTCTGCCACCATCATTGAAAGCCAAATAACCTCCAACCTTGAAGACCAGTTATCCGGCATCAGTGGTATCGATGAGATCGAATCCACAACGCGTAACGGTATGTCGCGTATCACGATTACTTTTGAGCTTGGTTACGACCTCAATACCGGTGTGAGTGATGTTCGTGATGCTGTAGCTCGTGCGCAGCGTTCATTGCCCGATGAAGCCGACGACCCAATTGTTTATAAGAACAATGGTAGTGGTGAAGCTTCGGTCTACATCAACTTAAGTTCGACAGAGATGGACCGAACGCAGTTAACCGACTACACCGAACGTGTGTTGATTGACCGCTTTAGTTTGATTTCTGGCGTGAGCTCGGTGGATATCTCAGGTGGCTTGTACAAAGTAATGTACGTCAAGCTGAAACCTGCGCAGATGGCGGGTCGTGGTGTTACTACCTCCGACATCACATCTGCGTTGAACAGTGAGAACATTGAAAGCCCGGGTGGTGAAGTACGTAACGATGCGATTGTGATGTCGGTTCGTACTGCTCGTTCTTACACTGAAGCTGAAGATTTCGAATACCTAGTCGTTAAACGTGCCTCTGATAACACACCTATCTACTTGAAAGACGTAGCGGATGTTTACATTGGCGCAGAAAACGAGAACTCGACCTTTAAGAGTGACGGCGTTGTTAACGTAAGTATGGGTATCGTGCCTCAGTCAGATGCGAACCCACTTGAGGTGGCTGACTTAGTCCATAAAGAAGTCGAAGCAATTCAAAAGTTCTTGCCAGACGGTACTCGTTTGGCTGTCGACTATGACTCAACTGTCTTTATCGACCGCTCAATCTCTGAGGTTTACAGCACGCTCTTTATCACGGGCGGCTTGGTTATCCTTGTGCTTTATATCTTTATTGGTCAAGCACGTGCAACACTTATTCCAGCGGTAACCGTACCTGTATCTCTGATCTCGTCGTTTATTGCCGCGTACTACTTCGGTTTCTCCATCAACCTGATTACCTTGATGGCACTTATCCTGTCGATTGGTTTGGTGGTAGATGATGCGATCGTGGTGGTTGAGAACATTTTCCACCATATTGAACGTGGTGAGTCACCGCTGCTTGCTGCCTATAAAGGTACTCGTGAAGTAGGCTTCGCGGTAATCGCAACAACGCTTGTATTGGTAATGGTATTCCTACCAATCTCGTTCATGGACGGCATGGTTGGCCTATTGTTTACCGAGTTTTCTGTATTGCTTGCGATGTCGGTGATCTTCTCGTCGCTAGTCGCATTAACGCTAACGCCAGTGCTAGGCAGTAAGATCCTTAAAGCGAACGTTAAACCAAACCGTTTCAATTTGTTTGTCGAGCGCGTATTTGGCAAGCTTGAGTCTGGATACCGCGCGGTATTGCGCCGTGCTCTTAACTGGCGTTGGGCTGCTCCAATCATCATTATCGCGTGTATGGGCGGTAGTTATGGCTTGATGCAACAAGTGCCGTCGCAACTGACGCCACAAGAAGACCGTGGGGTTATCTTTGCGTTTGTTCGTGGTGCCGATGCAACCAGTTACAACCGTATGTCTGCCAACATGGACATCGTTGAAGAACGCTTAATGCCATTGCTTGGTCAGGGCTTCTTGAAGTCATTCAGTATTCAATCACCAGCGTTTGGTGGTAATGCGGGTGACCAAACGGGCTTCGTAATCATGATCCTAGAAGACTGGGATGAGCGTGACGTTACCGCACAAGAAGCGTTGAACGAAGTTCGTAAATCGTTGAACGGCATTCCAGATGTGCGTGTATTCCCGTTCATGCCGGGCTTCAAAGGTGGTTCAAGTGAGCCTGTTCAATTCGTACTTGGCGGTTCTGATTACTCTGAACTTCAGAAGTGGGCAGAGCTCTTAAAGCAAGCGGCTGAAGATTCTCCAATGATGGAAGGCGCGGACATCGATTACTCTGAGAAAACACCAGAGCTATTGGTAACCGTAGATAAGCAGCGTGCAGCAGAGCTAGGTGTTAGCGTTTCAGACATTTCAGATACGTTAGAAATCATGCTTGGCGGCCGCAGTGAAACGACCTTCGTTGACCGTGGTGAAGAGTACGACGTGTATCTGCGTGGTGATGAAAACAGCTTCAACAACGCGAACGATCTAAGCCAAATCTACATGCGAACTCAGTCTGGTGAGCTGGTTACACTTGATACGCTGACGCACATTGAAGAAGTGGCTTCATCGATTCGTTTGTCGCACTACAACAAGCAGAAATCGGTGACCATTAAAGCGAACCTAATGGAAGGTTACACGCTGGGTGACGCGCTCGATTTCCTTGATGAACAAGCGATTGAACAGCTACCGGGTGATATTTCAGTGAGCTACTCTGGCGAGTCAAAAGACTTTAAAGAGAACCAATCAAGTATCCTAGTGGTGTTTGCGCTAGCGATGCTGGTCGCATACTTGGTACTGGCCGCGCAGTTTGAAAGCTTCATTAACCCGCTGGTGGTGATGTTCACCGTACCTATGGGTATCTTCGGTGGCTTCTTAGGCTTGGTGCTGATGAGTCAAGGGCTCAACGTCTACAGCCAGATTGGTATGATCATGTTGATCGGTATGGTAACCAAAAACGGTATCTTGATCGTAGAGTTTGCTAACCAACTTCGTGACCGTGGTATTGAGTTTGAAAAGGCGATCATTGATGCTTCTGCTCGACGCTTACGTCCAATCATGATGACGGCATTCACGACGCTGGCTGGTGCAATTCCATTGATTACTTCAACGGGCGCAGGCTATGAAAGCCGAGTGGCTGTGGGTACGGTTATCTTCTTCGGTATGGGCTTCGCGACATTGGTAACTCTGTTCGTTATCCCTGCGATGTACCGACTGATTTCAGGATCAACACGCTCTCCGGGTCACGTGGAAGCGGAACTTAATAAAGAGCTTAGCCATGACAACGTGGGAAGAACCTCTCACGGTTAATGAACACGCACGATTAATGAACACGGAATAGTGTAACAATATTGAAAAGCCTGCGTTTGCTCCTAGCGAATTGCAGGCTTTTTTTGTATAACAAACAGAGCTCAACGAATTAATACAATAGATCGAATAAAGGAAAGTAAAGTGGCTGAATTTAAATACAAAGATCTTTCTCAAGAAGAACAAGATAAGCTGGATGCAGCAACCTTTCGTCGCCTGCTAGCACACCTAGATAACAATAAAGATGTGCAGAACATCGATCTGATGATCTTGGCTGGCTTCTGCCGAAACTGTTTCAGTAAATGGTACAAAGCGGAAGCAGAGCAACAAGGCTTAGACTTGGATATCGATGACGCTCGTGAGCGTGTATACGGCATGACTTACGATGAGTGGAAACAAAACCATCAACCAAAAGCGACGCCTGAACAACTCGCGGCATTTGAAGCGAAGCAGAAGCCAGAGTAATTTGTTCTCGTTAGTGGCTGACTAATAGAATGAATAAACAAAAAGAGCCCATCAAGGGCTCTTTTCTATTTCGAACTATCGGTTTTGAACTTAAGCCAACTCACCCGTTTGCGAGAAAGCTTCTAACTTCGCTGCATAAGGTTGTAGGTCACCGATATTCAGATTTACCCACTCGTCATTGAAGTAAGTATCTAGGTAACGCTCACCGCTGTCACATAGCAAAGTCACGATAGAACCTTTTTCGCCACGTGCTTTCATTTCACTGGCTAACTGAAGCACACCGTACATGTTAGTCCCGGTTGATGCGCCGACCTTGCGACCAAGAATGTCAGATAACCAATGTGTCGTTGCGATACTTGCTGCGTCTGGGATTTTACGCATTTCGTCAACCACACCAGGAATGAAGCTTGGTTCTGCTCGTGGGCGACCAATGCCTTCAATCTTGCTGAATGTACTACCTTTCACGTTCGCATTGCCTGTTTGGAAGTATTCGTGGAATACAGAGTTCTCAGGGTCCACAACACAAAGCTTAGTTTCATGTTGTTGGTAGCGAATGAAACGGCCAATCGTCGCTGAAGTACCGCCAGTACCTGGGCTCATTACTACCCAAGCTGGAACTGGGTGATCTTCCATCTGCATTTGATTGAAAATCGAGTTCGCTATGTTGTTGTTACCACGCCAGTCGGTTGCGCGCTCAGCGTAAGTAAATTGGTCCATGTAATGGCCATTCAGCTCTTCTGCTAAACGACGTGACTCATCGTAAATTTCATCTGAGCGGTCAACAAGATGTGCTTGGCCGCCGTAGAATTCAATCTGCTCAATTTTCTTCTTCGCTGTGCACTTTGGCATCACTGCGATAAACGGAAGACCTAGTAGGCGAGCAAAGTACGCTTCAGATACCGCAGTGCTACCCGATGAAGATTCAATGATCGTTGTTTCTGGGCCAACCCAACCGTTACAGATAGCGTATAAGAACAGAGAACGCGCTAAGCGGTGCTTCAAAGAGCCCGTTGGGTGTGTGCTTTCATCTTTAAGGTAAACATCAATGCCTTCGATACTTGGTAGTTCGAGCTTGATAAGGTGCGTATCCGCTGAGCGTTGGTAGTCCGCTTCAATTTTACGAATCGCGTTGTTAATCCATTGATGGTCAGTGCACATAAGCGTTCTCCTGATCGAGTGTAGGAATTCTTTGTAATTGGTATGGTTCTAATTTAGCTACAATCAGAGAGAAAAACTTTGCCATATTTGCTTTGTTTTGCTTAAATTGTAGAAAATAATTCTCTTTAAATGCAATTTGGTGAAAATGTGATAGATGCCGTAGATAAAAAAATATTAGGATTACTGCAAGAAGATAGCACCCTGTCATTGAATGACATTTCTGAAGCGGTCAATCTCACCACAACGCCTTGCTGGAAAAGGCTTAAGCGCCTCGAAGAGAACGGCATTATTGAGAAAAGAGTCGCGCTGCTGAACCCAGAAAAGCTCGATCTTTCTTTTACCGCGTTCGTATTGATTAAAACCAGTGATCATTCTCACGAATGGTATGGTCGTTTTGTGAATACTGTGTCGGAATTTCCAGAAGTGATGGAGTTTTATCGTATGGCTGGCGAATATGACTATATGATGAAGGTTCAGGTTAAAGACATGAAGTGCTTTGATGATTTCTACAAGCGCTTGGTGAATAGCATTGACGGTATCTCTAATGTGACCTCGACATTTGCGATGGAACCATTGAAGTACACGACAGCACTGCCGCTTTAAGCTCAACCTAATCTTAGGCTACCTATCGTTTCAGTTTAACTATCTTCTCAGTTTAGATCTCGCCTCTGCGATAAAAGAAAAGGATTATTCATGTTTGCAAAAGTATCTACCGCGATCCAATTGGTATTAGCGGTCGCCATTTTTTACTTGGGCTACACCATCTATTCGTTTACTAATAAAGTAGGGGAGATCGTCGATACTTATCCGCAGGTTATCGAAGATTTATCCGGTCTCACGAAAGGGCTAAAAGTGGAAGAGCTGCTAGCATTTGCTGAACATGTTAGTGAGCTTGCTCCTCAAGTTCTGAACACAGTCGAAGAGGTCAGAAAGACGATCGATGACGTGAATCAAACCGTAGCCTCGGTCGACAACAAAATCCCTGCGATATTAGATGAAGTGAAAAATGTTCGAACGGAAGTCGAGCAGGTAAGAACCGATGTTATTCCACCAACATTAACTGAATTAAAGAGATACCGCGTAGACGTAATGCCACCAATGCTCGCTGAAAGTAAGTCTTACCGCGAACAGACTATTCCTGTCATCGTCACGGAATCTGAAATGCTACGAGCGGAAGTCCCAGGTATTTTGGCACAAGCTAATTTGTTAGCTGATAAGAGTAAGGAACTCGCTCAGGGAGCCGCTGAGGGCGCGGTGAAAGGCGTAGTGTTATCGCCATTTAACCTTCTACGAGACGCAGGTGATGGCATTAAAACGCGAGTTCAAGGCGAGTTTGAGCCAACGTTAGAAGTTGAGTAGGTTTTATTGATTTTTGCGTGACGAGTTTTCTTAAGCGTCATTAAAGAAAGAGGCTAGGTATTAAACCTAGCCTCTTTTTGTTTGTGCGTATTTGGGGCTTGTAAGAAGCGTTTATCCGCTATTTATTTGAGTGCTATTTAGTAAAGCGCATCACACCTTCTTGTACTGCTGTCGCTACCAGCTCACCTTTCTGGTTGAAGATCTCGCCGCGCACTAGGCCGCGAGTGTTCGCTGCCGTTGGGCTTTCAATCGCATAAAGCAGCCATTCGTCCATTTTGAATGGGCGGTGGAACCAGATTGAGTGGTCAATCGTCGCCACTTGAAAATTTGGCGTCATGATAGAGACTTCATGTGGGTGAAGCGCCGTCACTAAGAATCCCCAATCCGATGCGTAGGCAAGCAGGTATTGGTGGATCAAGTGGTTGTCTGGCATCGCGCCATTCGCTCTTACCCAAAGGTATTGTTTCGCTTCCGTCTTCTTAGGTTTCAGTGGGTTTACCACCGTCACCGGACGCATCTCAATCGGCTTTTCGCCACAGAAGGTTTTGCGCAGTTTCTCTGGTAAGAATTCCGCAATGTGGCTCGCTAATTCAGTTTCTGAGGCAAAGTTCTCTGGTCCCGGAATATCAGGCATTGAAATCTGGTGCTCAAACCCTGGCGCATCGCCATGATAAGAAGCAGTGAGATAGAAAATAGGGCGGCCATTTTGAATCGCTTTTACACGGCGTGTGCTAAAGCTGCGTCCATCTCGTAGGTTCTCAACATCGTAAATGATTGGCTTTTCAGGATCGCCGGGAAACAGAAAATAACTGTGGAACGAGTGAACACTACGGTCGTCTTGAACGGTATAACGAGCAGCAGAAAGCGCTTGTCCCAATACCTGACCGCCGTATACCTGTGGTAGGCCTAGGTTCTCACTTTGCCCACGGAATAAACCTTCTTCCAGTTTTTCTAGCTGAAGTAAACTTAGTAATTCTTGTAAAGGTTGACTCATCGCCAGCATTCCTCTTCGTAAAATGGGTGTCAGATTATGGTGTTAATCATTTAGCTTAGTCAGATATCTGTCAATAAATCATAGGGTTTCAAGACAGAATATGAAAGCTCTCTTATAATTGGTGAGTAGATTTGCCGAGTCCGGCAAACATGTTGAGAGAAATTGAATATGAAAAAGGCTCTAATTCTTATTACGTCTTTAGTATCGTTTGGCCTACTTGTTGGTTGCCAAGCAACATCAGAAACGAGCGCTTCTCAGGAAGTGGTTGCAGAGAACACTCAAGTGATTTCAGGAACAGTAAGCTACCGTGAAAGAATTGCATTGCCAGAGAATGCAGTGGTTACCGTTACGCTAGAAGATATCTCACTGGCTGATGCACCATCGACGGTTATCGCAACTCAAGAGTTCACCACAGACGGTAAGCAAGTACCGTTCGCATTCGAGCTGAGCTACGACAACGACAAAATTAAAGCTAACCACCGTTACAACATGCGCGCATCGATTCATGTTGACGGCAAACTGCGTTTCACTACTGACACGATTAAGTCAGTAATTACTGATGTAGAAAATACACAGCAAGCAGACCTACGTTTGGTTGGTGTTCGTTAATCAGAAGTCGATGCCACTGTTAAGGCATCTTGATTGGCTTAACTTAGCCAGTTGAATCAGCGATTAGTGGCAGCTCTAGGGCTGCCATTTGTATATTCTGAGTTTGATCTTTCCTGCATCACTCACCTCAATCCCTTCTTTAACCAAATGCTGCTTTTGTCGGTCGAACGAATCACCCTTTAAAGAGATTTCACCCTTGCTGTTTATCACTCGATACCAAGGCAGTTTGCTACCTTCTGGCAGGTTACCCAGCGCTTTACCAACATGGCGCGCATAGCCCGGAAATCCTGAAAAACGTGCTATGTCTCCATAAGTTGTTACTTTTCCATATGGAATTTGGTGAATCACAGCAAAGATTTGGCTCAAAAATTGGTCCATACTAAATGTTCCTAGTTCATAAATACCAATCACAGTAAGTAAGTGTTCAAAAATAGCGCAGGGAAAAAGCTTGAGAGCAAGGCCGCTCTTTTTGATAAGAAGTTTTGATAAGTAGTTATTCTACAATCAAAAAATCTAACGAGGTTATCGAGTTTTTTAACAAGCTAGGGTGACCAGTTAATTACTACGATTGGTATGGTACCACGGATCGGTAGAAGGAGAGGGCTATGGTATTTACAACGTTTCAGTTCTTGATCACCACATTATTAGCGGTTGTTTGCGCGAGAGCAATCAGTTTAAGTGAGGGAGATATCCCGGTGCTTGCAATGGTAATTCCTGCTTTATGGATTTTACCGCAGGGGGGCATAGCAGGATTAGCTTTGCTTGTTTCCATGACCACTTATGGTCTAACCCTTCCTTTGCAGCCTATCACGCTGTCTGTCAGTGCGTGGGTACTATTCCCGTTATTGATGGTGGTCTTCTCAAGACGCAGTAGTTTGTCGGTCGTGATTATTTCCGGCTTGATTGTGACTACTTTGCAGGTCGGGATCATGGTGACACAATCAGCAGGCAAGCTTGAAGGTGTCCCGTGGGTTACCACACTTCAAACCTTATCAATCATCGTGATTTGGTGGGCGGCAAATCATCTTAAGCCTGCCAGCCGACACAGCTGGTGGTCATTAGGCTTAATACTTCCATTATGGATAGCCGATTTACCTTATGCCGCTTTGGTTGCCTTGTGTGTAACGGGCATCATGGCATCGATGGAAACGCTGACGCGCTTGAAAACCTTCCGCTGGAATAAACTACTGTGTTGGACACTGCCAACGGTCGGTTTTGCGGCTCTGGTGATTACTCCAAGCATCGAAGTACCGAGCCCAGTCTTTGTGGTGTGGTTGTGTCTATTAGGTACCGCGTGGATGACAGACTACATCATTCGCACAGAAGATAACGAAGACATCGATATCTAGTACTCCAGCAATCCAAACCTTCCAAATGCAGGTAAATGGTGAATTTACCTGCGATTTTCTAATGGTTTGAATAAAGGATAAGCACTTAGACCGCAATTGTTCAAAAATAGGGTGGAAGGGCTTGCAATGGTTGCTGTGATGCTTAATAATCCAATCACTCTTTGAGGCAAGCCTCTTAGAAAACGAATCTATGGGGGCCTGGTCCTCCCGCAACAATAGCTCGTGAACTCGGTCAGGCCTGGAAGGGAGCAGCCGCAGCGAGTGACTTGTGTGCCGGGATGTGGCTGGGTTCCCACCCCTTAAAAAAGCCGCTCTTTATGAGCGGCTTTTTGCTATCTGATGCTTTCTAAAGTGAACACAGTTCGCAATTAGTTTAGTCCACACTGCATACCAAACTATTCGTAAATGCTGTATGAAAAATACTTACTTGCGATTTTTTGATGCTGACCATTGTCGATCAAGCGCTGGATACCGTCATCACTAAGATCTTTGAGTTCATTATCTTGTTTTCGTACCGCGACACCAATACCACGCCCGAACCATTTTTCTTCTGTAAATTTAGGACCCGTAAAGTGGTAGTCCTTACCTTGCTCCGTTTCAAGAAAGCCCGTATTGAGTCCCATAGAATCACCAAACACGCTATCTAGGCGCCCGTTGAGTAAATCGGTAAAGGCTTCGTCGAATGATCCATAACGCTTGGTATCTACATTTGGGTAGATCTCGGAAAGGTATTTGTCACCAATGGTAGCGCGCTGAACTCCAATTGTTAGTTCATTTAAGCTGCCGTCATCCATATTGATTTCACGCCCTTTTTCCATGACAAAACGAGTGGGAACTTTAGCGTAAGGCATCGTGAAGTTAACTTTCTTTTCACGTTCTTCGGTAATTGTCTTAGCCGCTATAATTGCATCGTTTTTACGGCTTAAAAGCGAAGGGATAATCCCGTCCCAGTCAGTTTTTGAGATGATACATTTTACTTCTAATTCGACACACAAGGCGTTGGCTAAATCGACTTCAAACCCCTCTAATTCACCATCTTGCGTTGTCCAGCTGAATGGTGGGCATGCTCCTTCCACCGTAAATCGGATTTGCTTCCAATCTTTTGCGTAAGTAAATACTGAGAAAACACTGACGAATACAACAAATATCCACTTCATTTTTATTTCCTTATAGTTTTAATGGATAAGTTGGTTAATCAAATGTTAAAGAATATCAATGTTAATGCATATCATTGTGAGCAAAGGCATTAGATAACTTCTGGAACTCTTGCTTCCCAAACTAACTACACGACTTTTTCTTATCTAAATTTCTATTTATATCTTTCATAAACAGTAGCTTGCTGTACTTCTCGCAAGATCTTTAAGATACTCACCTTTGATTTATGTTGCATCTGAAACAAAAATCAATACAATGAGCGCATTATTTTGTTGCAGGTGAAACATTATGGCTAATAAAGCGTATCAATGGATGCTCTATCTAACACTTGGCACCAGTGCCTTGTTTGCTCTTTTCTTGGTGGCAAGTGACAACCTTGCGCCGTTCACAACTCAAGCTCAATTGCACATTCCAACCAGCCGTATTGCTGCAGAAGTGTCGGCGCCAGTGGTGGAGTTGGCTGTTAAGAATGGTCAGGATGTAAAAAAAGGGGAACTGCTAGTTCGCTTAGATCCAACTCGTTTTGAATTGGCGTTAACTCAGGCTGAAGCGGCTTTGGTTGAAGCAGAGCAAAGCTATGAAGCAAACAAGCAGCACTTGCATGGCGCGGAAGCGACGTTACGTCAGCGCCAACACGAAGCTCTGAATGCCGAGAGAAAATTGAAGCGTAACCAGCAATTGATTTCGAGAAAACTTGTTAGCCAAGAAACGCTAGACGATAGCCGATCGGACACGATTGTAAGACAGCAAGCCGTCGAAGCTGCGCAAGCCGATATTGAGCAGATAAAAGCTGAGCTTGAGAAAAGCAGCGACAACGGTGCTTTGGCTGTTGCTCGAACTCGCGTTGAACTGGCGCAATTGGATTTGGACAAAACGACAATCGTCGCGCCTGTTGATGGCGTAATCAGCAATCTCAACCTTAACTCAGGAACCTATGTTGGCGCTGGCAGCCCCGTTTTGTTTTTGGTTGATCGCCAGCATGCTTGGATTAACGCAGACTTCAACGAAAAGGGCAGTGCAAATCTGACTGCGGGAACAACCGTTCGTTTGGTGTTTGATGCAATGCCTGGTGAGGTGTTTGAGGGAAATATTCAAGGTCGTGAACTGGCTATCTATGATGCGAGCAGCGACAACAGCGGCCTCGCGAAAGTCGTGAATGATGATCGCTGGATTCGAGACCAACAAAAAGTGCGTACACAAGTAACGTTGCCGTCACTTGATCACTCATTGTTCTCAGGCTCTAAAGTGAGCGTGATGGTGGTGCCTGAAGCGACGTTTTGGGATGTGATCGGAAGTGCATGGATGGAAGTGCTAGCTCGCATTCGTTACCTAGTTTAACTGTGCTCTTCAATCATCGACTAACTGACTACCCACTGACGAAATAACGATTTACGACCTAAGAGGCAGATTATGAATAACGAAGTTCGAGGCCCGATTAACTGGTCTGAAGTAGCTTGGATCAGCGCTATCGTGTCTTTGGGTATGTTGGCTCAACTTTGGCTACAGCTAGGTGTTGCGGCGTACCTCGCTCTTTATCCGGTAATGGCGGCGACCAAGATTAACGACTACTCAGTGAGAGGTATGCTCAAAGCGTTTCTCCCTATCTTGGGTGTCGCTTGTGTGGCTCTGCTTGTCGATCAGTTATTTGCCTCACACCCGGCAGTGGTTTGGGGGATCAGTTTATGGGTATTTGATTTAGCAAGAAGGTGGGCCGACACGCCTGCCAAACTTGGGAAAATCTACATCCCATTGCTCAATTGGTTTTTGGTGATTGTGTTTGCACAACATGGCCCAATGCCGATGACGGACTGGGTTCGCGATATAGCAGTGAGCATGGTGACGACCATGGTTGTGGTGAGATTTGTGATGCTGCTCTTAAAGCCGCCCAAAGCGATGTCGCCGCTGCCAATGCAAAGTGTTCCTGTGACGTACCAGCAGCGAGTGATATATGTGGTCATGCTTGGAGTTGGTTTAGCATTTTTGATGATGGTCGATTTGATTGCCGCGACGTTCTGTATGATGCCTGTGATTATTGCGGCTGCGCAAAGTGAACGCATGAACTATCAAATGGTGGTGAAAAACTGTTTACAAGCCCACGTTGGTGGTTGTGCATTGGCGTTGGTCTTCGTAACCTTGTTAGCGGGGCAACACTCCTATAATTGGGTGTATATCATTGGACTAACAAGCTTGGTGACCATGATAGCAATTTGGATCAGCGGCAGTCGTGGTGGCGTGCGAGGTATGCATACTGAAGCGATGTTAGGAACTATGCTACCATTGCAACTCTATGTTTCAGCAACCGATCTTGGTTTGCAAGATACCTACTTTCGTGCAGAGTTAATGTCCATCGTGTTGGTATTATTAGTGGTCTGCCAAGGAATTATATATGGAAAATCAACCAGCATTATCCATCACCGGAATTGATGCACTCGACAGCAATCCTATGTTCTTAATGGGCTTTGCTTACAAACAGTTTCGAGCTCAAGTCACCGCTGAGATGGGCACCACTTCGGGCATTTCTCTAGAGATGTTTGGTGCGCTTCGAGTGTTAGATAAGCATGGCAAAATCACTCAGCAAGAGTTAACCAATTACTTGCTTCGAAATCGCTCTGTGACCAAGCGTTTGGTTGATAACGCGATTAAGCTGAACCTTATTGAGGCCAGCAAGAGTGAAACGAACAAAAAGGTAAAACTTCTTTCTTTAACGGAAGAGGGCAAGAAGCTTGCCGAATATTGTGAGCCTATGGTCGATAGTATCAGCGAGCAGTTTCAGAGTGCGTTGAGTGAAGACGAATCCAAGCAGTTACAGACCTTGTTGGCTAAGCTTGTAAAAACAGACCAATTCGTCGACTGATTATGCGATCGAAGGTGTGGGTCTAATAACAATCGAATAAAGAGTAAGTGACATGACATACAAAATATTGGCGATGCTAATGATTAAGCTGTTGTTTACGTTTCGTGGCAGTAAACCTACGTCTAAAATCCCCGCCTCTGACTTTGATGCCGAACGCTTCGCTGGTACATGGTATTCCGCTTGTTTTATCCCGCATCCATTGCAATCAAAGCTCGGTTCTTTGTCGTTTAGCTTTTTATTTGAATCTGACGGTAATCTTAAGCTGACAACTCGAGGCTACAACGCGAAAAAGAATGAGTGGAAGACCAAAGAACAAGCCGCAACATTTAAGGGCTCTCAAACCGAAGCGTGGTTTTCAGTCGAAGCGAATAGCCCTTATGAGAAGCAGAGAAAGGTAATTTTCTTGAATGAAGATTACACTCAGGCTTTGTTGGTGGGTCCTACCAAAAATACCTTACAGATCTTGTATCGCACTGCAGAGTTCACCAAACAAGACTTAGACTCGCTGATTGAACGGGCGCAGAGCATGGGTTTTAAAACCAGTAAGCTAGTTCGTGTGTCACAACATATCAATGATGTGCCTGAACAATAAAGTAAGTTCGGCTAGTCCTGACTAGGTAGCTCGGCTAATAAGCAAACAACATTGCTAACCCGTTCTAATTCGCTGGCAACACCACTGCCGACGCTTCTTCCTCTGAATCTTCTTTGCCTTCTACTTGGTCAGCAACCCAATCGATTGTCTTGGTTAAATAAAGCTTATTAGTTTCGGTGTCACACCAACTTTTTGATAACCCTCTTCGATTGAATTCACTGCCAATTGCTGCGAGTGTCTGGTTGCTTGAGCGCCCGTAATACAAGGTGTCGCACAGTTGCAGGTCCGACATCGATTGAGGATATGTATTGACTGACGAGGAGTTCATGCTCAGTGCTTTGGATTGGTTATGAGTGCACCCTGCTAGGCTCAGGAAAAAGAAAAGGATCAGTGTATTTTTCATGTTGTATCAGGTCTGTTGCCGATGATTTGAAGACAGTATTGGCATGTATGATTAAATTATTGTCAATTTTTCGCCAACTATTTATAGACCAAGACTTTCCTCCCAGTTAGAAAGCGTTATTAAGCCAGTGATAAAAACGGTCTTAACAAGCAAAAGCGCAATTTTGTACAAAAGCTGAAAGAGACAATAGAGTAGACTGATAAGTCGCTCGATAATTAACAGGCTTAGGAATTGTTATGGAGAACAATAAACGCTCTAAAGAAAAGGCCGAATATAAGATAACCGAAGAGCTCGGCGGCCTTGAAATTCTTAATGCTGAATACGAAAAGCAGAACTTCTCGCGCCACAGCCACGAGGGCTATACGCTGGGAGTCATCGAGCAGGGCGCTCAGCGTTTCTATCGAACGGGCGGACATCATATTGCGCCACAAAATGCGATTATTCTGGTCAATGCCGACGAAGTCCATAGCGGTCACTCTGCCACTGAAGGCGGTTGGGCGTATCGAGCCATGTATCCACTCCCAGATCAACTTGCCAAGATCACTCAAGAGCTAAACCTACCCAATTACGGGGCGCCTTACTTCCCAAGAGCGGTTGTTGAAGATCCTGAACTCGCCAATCAATTGAGATTAGTCTTTAACACGATTGATGAATCTGACAATCGCTTGTTAAGAGAGACCTTGATGTACGGGATGTTGGTTAAACTGATTAGCCGACACGGAAAATCGCCGCTTAACCCTCAACTCGACGGAAAAACTCAGCGCCAGCTTGTCTTGGTGAAAGAGTTCTTAGATGATTTTCCACAAGCCGATGTGTCCCTAGAGGAGCTGTCTAAGTTAGCGGCATTGAGTCCGTTTCACTTAGTGCGTTCTTTTCAAAAAGAGTTTGGTCTTCCGCCACATGCGTATCAAATCCAATCTCGGTTAAGGCTTTCGCGTAAGTTATTGAAACAAGGACATACCATTTCAGACACCGCGCAAGAGTCTGGCTTTCACGACCAAAGCCATTTTCATCGACACTTCAAAAAGGCCAATGGCTACACGCCGGGGCAATACATTAAAATGCTCTAAATCGGACACCTTAATTGGTTCGCGAAATCGAGCAAGTTTGTACAATCGAACCGACTCCACTCTTCTTACATTGAATAGCGAATGTAAAGAGAGAAAAGAATGATATGGATAGTGAAACAATGGATAGACGAACACAGTTATGGAAAGGCGTTTTAGCGGGAATGCCTTTGAGTATTGCGGTAATCCCTTGGGGAATTCTAGCCGGTTCATATGCGATAGATGCCGGATTGAATCAACTTCAAGCGCAAGCGATGTCGGCTATTTTGTTTGCTGGCTCAGCGCAACTTGTCGCTGCGGGTATGTTCAAAGCGGGTATTGGTTTAGGCACTATGTTGTTGACCACACTGTTCATCACCTCAAGACACTTTCTGTATAGCGTATCGATGCGTGACAAAATTAGCCATCTTCCTGCGCGTTGGCGTCTATTACTCGGATTTTGGCTCACCGATGAGCTGTTCGCGATTTGTAGTGGGCAGTCTCAGAATGAATTTAATCGCTGGTATGCTGCGGGTGTAGGCGGCGGTTTTTATCTTGTTTGGAATATCGCGAGCTTTGTTGGCATTGTCGCGGGAAGCCAAATTCCATCACTTAACGAGATTGGGCTCGACTTCGCGGTCGCAGCAACCTTTATTGCGTTAGTTTTTCCATTAATCAGAACAGTGCCTGTCGTCGTATGTGTGGTGGTTTCATTGGTCACTTCAGTTGCTATGTCGGTTAACAATATTGAGGGCGGGCTAATGATTGCAGCGATTGCCGGAATGTTAGCGGGCTTTATCAGCGAATCGTTCCAAGAGCGAAACAACGGTAACAAGACAATCGTGGAGGGGAAATAGAGATGATTTGGTTAACGATATTCCTCATGACTGCGATTGTTTTCTTTAGTCGGTATTTGTTTCTTGAGCCTGCAATCCCGCTTCGACTCAATCAAACCGCAAGGCGCCTATTGCGCTATTCAAGCCCAGCGGTGCTGACTGCGATTTGGGGGCCAATTGTATTTGCTCCTGAACAAACATTTTGGCCAAGCCTTGAAAACCCATACTTAATAGGCGCGGTGGTCACAGGTCTGTTGATTTGGAAAACAGGCAATGTGTTGCTAACGATCGGCGTCAGCATGGCGGTGTTTTTGTTCTATAACCTTGTCGCGGTTGATTTCCTTTTTTCTTGAGCTTCAACGTCAACTTAGGCTTTGTGTTTCTCCTATTCTTTAAGGGCTGTATAAATATGATTACTTGTTATGTTCGATATGTGATTGATCCTAAAAAGGTAAATGAGTTTGAGGCATACGCAAAAATGTGGATTCCTCTGGTCGCTAAATTCGGAGGTCAACACAATGGTTATTTCTTACCGTCGGAAGGGGCGAACAATATTGCCATGGCGCTGTTTACCTTTGAAAGTTTGGCTGCCTACGAAGAATATCGGGTTAAGTCGTTGAGCGATGCTGAGTGCATTAAAGCGTTTGAATTTGCAGACGAAGTTGATTGCATCGTGAGTTATGAACGCAGCTTTTTTAGACCTGTTTTAGAGTGATAGACCTTGCAACGTATAGCGTGGTGGCATCTAATGTACTGATTCACTGTTTGTGTGTTTAGGTTTTGGTAAGGAGTTAGTTTGGCTAAGAAATATTATGTGGTTTGGAAAGGTCGCACACCGGGTATTTTTACCACTTGGAACGAGTGTAAATCCCAAGTCGATGGTTTCGCTGGTGCGAGATATAAATCGTTTCCAACACTAGACGAGGCTGAGTCTGCTTTCGGTGGTAAAACGTCGTCTGCGTCAGGTTCTACTGCGACAAAGCCAAGCTCTGCGAGTAAGTCGACGAAAGCTAAGGTGCCGCCTCTTTCGGAGCAGCAAATCACAGATATGCCTTTTGATATCAAGATCTTTACCGATGGTGCGTGTGAACCAAACCCTGGTGAAGCAGGGACGGGGTTAGCGGTATACCAAAACAACCAATTAACCGAATTGTGGTATGGCTTGTATCAACCTGTTGGTACCAATAATACCGCTGAGTTGCATGGCCTTAAACAGGCGTTTTTGCTCGCAAAAGAGAAGCTAAACGCGGGTCTGTCTGTAGCGATCTATTGTGACTCTAAGTACTCGATAGATTGTATTACTAAGTGGGCAACGGGTTGGGAGAAAAAGGGCTGGACTAAGTCGGGCGGCGAGATCAAAAACCTCGATATTATTAAGCCTGCGTATGCGCTCTACCAAGAGCTGGCTTCAAAAATTACCATCTACCATGTGAACGGACACGTTGGTATTGAAGGTAACGAATTGGCCGATAGAATGTCGATTGTGGCTATTTCATCGAAAGAGCAACAACTCGCTCAATATCGTGACATCGACGATATTGAGTCTATTTTGGCACTGCGAGCAGGCTAGTTAGGCTTCTTAATGAAAAGCTACTGAAAGCATAAGTCGCGATCATTGGGCAGTGCTAAGTTGAGCGTTACATTTCAAATTGATGTAGCGCTCTTTTGTTTTTGTGGTGCTCCGTTTTCTTATGGTGCTTAGTCGTTCTTGTGAGGCGTAGCAGTCCTTGTGATGCTTACTGCCTGAGTTAATCCTTATTGAGCTGGGTTCTCTATCCAACGAGATAATTGCTGAGCTTGTTTGATCGAATTAAAACTGTCTTTCACTCTCTCACGTGCCTTTAAACTCATCGATGTTTTATCGTTACTGCTCAGCTGCGCGAAACGCTCAATCGCTTCTCTTAATTCTTCCACGTTTTTTTCGCTAACCACAAAACCTGTCTCTGGTGAGACGATCTCTTTGCATCCCATGATGTTGGTGGTAATGACTGGCGTTCCCACAGCCATCGCTTCTTTTAAAACCAGTGGTCCTGTATCCACACACCCGGTTTCGGAAAAACAGAAGGGCGCGATTAGGCTGTCATAATTCGATAGTTTCTCTTTCACCCATTCATGAGGCTTAGCGCCAAGAAAGGTCACGTTTCGAGTGAGCCCTTGCTCTTTGACCTGTAACTTTAATTGTTGCTCTAAATCGCCAGTACCGATGATATCGAGATGAATGTCGAGAGGTTCGGCAATCGGCGCCAATGCATCAATAAGATGGTGGATACCTTTTTGCTCCACTAATCGGCCAAGGAAAACAAAGCGAAGTTGCTTCGTTTCGATTTTTGGGTTGAGTTGGAATTGTTTGGTATTAACTCCGCAATGCAGGAGCTTAATGTTTCCTTTCGCCATGGTGTTGAAGTCAGCAAGCATGTCTTTACACACTGCAACCACAAAATCACTCGATGAGATTTTATGTTCAATGTCATAAGCGAACTCGTAAACATCATGACCATGAGCAACGAACGAACAGGTGATATTCAGCAGCTTTGCCGCGACGATGGCGTGAGCAGTGGTGTGCTGACAGAAATGCGCGTGAACGTGTTCGACGTCGTTTTCCGCGAGTTGCAGCGCTAATTTAAACCCATAAGCGAACAGTGACTTTTTGGGCATGCTGGTTTGCTTAGAAATAAATGAGACAGCCTTGATGAAACCTATCCAGTTAATGCTGGCGACTTTACCCTTCCGAACATTTTTACCTATTTCGACAATGTCGTAGTCGAACTGTTTTTCACTGTTTTCAATTTTGAACGTCATTACACACACATCGTGCCCACACGCTTTCACAGATTCGACTTCTGTTTGAATGAAGGTCTCACTGAGTACTGGGTAGGTTGGCGCCACAAATGCTACTTTCTTCATTCCTTACTCCTCAAATCCATATGACTAAAGCTATCAAGCCAAGGTAATAACCAATAAAGCAAGATACGAACCAAGTTCGAATCGTAGCTTTGGAGGGCTTTCTGATTGCTTTTCGAAGGTTACCCCTTAAGAGGTGGCTCGTTTTCTCAAATTGATAATCAAATTGGAGTTGCAGTTTTTTTGAACATCTGTGTTTGGTCGTCATTTTGAGAATGGACGCGTAGGTGACTGATATAGAGGTGATTTTGTAGTAAGACACTCTCGGCATAGAACATGCAACGTCAGCCATATAACGTATAAATCTGAGGGTGTCATTATGGCTAAAGTAAGTGTTGTTATTCCTACCTACAATTGTTTGGATTACCTGCCGAAAGCGATTGGTAGTGTACTAAAGCAGACTCATCAAGATGTTGAGCTGATTGTCATTGACGATAACAGTAACGATGGAACGTCGACGTATCTTGCTTCTATAGACGATGAACGCATTATTACGTTGTCCACATTGGGTGTTGGTGCGCCTCAAGCGAGAAACCTAGGGATTGAAAAGGCGACCGGTGAATACATCGCTTTTTTAGACGCAGACGATTTCTGGTTTCCTGAAAAAATTGAGCGCCAACTCGAATTTCATCAACGTTACCCTGATCTCGCGATGAGCTTTACTAACTACGAGCATCTTACTGAAGATTACCAAGTAATAGTCGACTGCTTTAGTTACTGGTCGCAGTTTCAAGATCAAGATGAGCTGTTCATCAATATCGAGAACCCGTTGGAGTTCATCATAGAAAATAACGTGATTGGAACATCAACGGTCATGGTGAAAGCGGATGTGTTTTCTCAAACAGACAGTTTCAATGCTGACATCAAGTATGGGGAAGATTGGGAACTGTGGCTTCGAATGAGTGAAAACCATCAGATCGGTGTGTTGAACTCGGTGCAGGTTGGCTACTTGATGAGAGCGAGCTCTGTTACCCAAACTGAAAGTCTTAAATTGAGAAATTTGCAGTCTATAGAGACTATTCTTCAACATTACCAAAATGACAGTCAACGATGGAATCTACCCACTTCTAGCTTCAAAATCGCAAAGGCGAGAATACTGGAAGGTTATGCTGACTATTATCGAGGTTTACAACAGAATAGACAGGCTATTGCCTACAGTTTCCGTTCTTTGGTCATGTCACCTCAAAAACGCACATTGCGACACCTAATTGGAGACTGTAAAAGTTTCCTAAAGCCAGCTTGGTAAGGAAAAGGTGACGACTATGGGTTCTTTAAAGCAGTCGGCTTACTACGCCATCGGTATATTAATGATGAAAGGGATTTCATTGGTGATGATCCCGTACATTACGCACAATATGACGTTGGCAGAGTATGGTTCCTTAGAAGCCATTGTCTTGCTGGCAGACATTGGGACGATATTGTTCAGCTTCGGTATTGTCGATGCCATGTATCGTTATGTGGGTGTCGCCGAAGGTGATGAAAAGCAAAAGCTCGTCTCGAACTGCTTCACATTGAGCGTGCTGGTGTGCGTGCTTGGGGGCGCCTTGATTGCCCTCAGTATGCCGTTGTTAATCTTAATATTGCCAGTTGAATTCCAGCCTTACCAGATACTGCTTCTGCTTATTCCTACCATGCTCGATGGGGCGATTTCTATCCCGCTAACGCTGATGCGTATGAACGCGATGGCGAAACGTTTTTGCATGCTCAATGTGTTGAAAGCCGGTGTTCAAGCCATCATGACTTTTGTTTTGCTTGAGGCTGGATACGGTATAGATGGCGTGTTGATTTCAGCTGCGGTATCCAGTGTGTTGCTAATGGTTTGTTTAGTGCGTTATCAATGGCAAGAGATGGGATCTTTTGGTTGCTTCAAATACTCGGCGAAGATCTTAAAATTCGGACTGCCCGTTCTGGTTGGCGGTGCATCAATGTATATGATCATGGGGCTCGACCGCTGGGTAATGGCAAGCTTCGTCGGTGTCGAAGAACTCGCGATTTATGCGGTTAGCGGAAAGTTCGCGTTGATTCTTGGTCTGTTGTTGCAGCCTTACGCGCTTTGGTGGTTTCCAAACCGTGTGGCGATGCTTCAACAGCCGGGTGGCAGTAAGATGTGTGCCGATAGGGCGTTAGTCGGAGTGAACCTCGCCATTGTTTTAGGTTCGTTGATGATTCTAACGGTACCCGGATTTATTTCTCTCATTTTACCGAGCAGTTATCATTACGCGGGGGCCATTGTTGTTGCGCTGCTTGCGATTAGCGTTATCAAAAATGCAGGTGATTATCTTAACCTTGGTTGTTTCAGTGGCGATTCGAGTCAATCTCAAATGTGGATTCAAGGTGGATGTGCGGTCTTGGCGGCCATTGGTTATTTCACAGTGACGCCTATTTATGGCGTGTGGGGTGTTGTCGCGGTTCTTTGTGCAACTTATGTTGTGCGGCTCATGCTTCTGTATGTTGTAAGCCAAGCGATGGAACAATTACCTTATGAACACAGCAAGTGGGTAACCGCAGTTAGCATCGCATTAGTAGCGATAGCGAGTGATCAACTTCTGGGATTGGTGTTGGTTGATGTCCATGACTTTATTCTTGGATCGGCTGTTGGTGTAATCGCGCTGGTGGCCTTTGTTAAATACTCAGTGATCGTTGTCCCGCAAGCTCTGCTCGACAAGTTGATGCTGGGTAAGCAGTCTCACGCAAATTAAAATAAAACACTGTTCATAATGTGTGAGATCCGATAGTATTTATAAATTCAATGAATGCCATCAGTGGAAAGATACATGAACAAGTGGATTGTGCTCTCAGCTCTATTCTCAACCTTATCGTACGCTTCGTCTGAATTGTCTAACCACGGCGTACTCACTCAGCACTTTGACGTTCCTGAAGCTATCTCCTTAGAAAATCAAAACAGGGTATGTAATAGCCTTGTTTGTAGTTCGGTGTCTGCGCCAAAATCTGTTCCTGCTGTTGGCGACTTCCCAGAGCGAGAATCAAACCCAACGATAGATACAATTGCGAGCGCTATCTATTTCGTCGGTGAGATTGGTGTCGCCGAAAATCTAGCGACACCCGAGTACGAACAGTTTTTTGAGAACTGATTGAAAATTTACTGTATAGATTTGGTGCTTATTTTTTATGCAGTTACAAAAGATATGAAATGCTGTTATAAACGATAAGACCTTGTTTAAGGATTTTATAATCACGGCATTTGGCAATTAGGAAGCACCAATGGAAATCTGGAAGTTACTGCTGTTTATCCCCGCTTGTTTTGCGCTCAACATGACTCCGGGCCCAAACAATTTGTTATCAATGAACAACGCCCGTTGTTACGGATTTCAGGCCGCCTTTGTCGCAGGCCTAGGAAGAATCCTCGCTTTTTCTGGCATGATTGCTTTGGCTGCATCTGGCTTAGCGGTTGTGCTTTATACTTCTGAAACGCTGTTTTTCCTGATCAAACTATTTGGCGCGATGTATCTGTTGTGGAGCGCGTTCAACCTATGGCGCTCACACGCCAGTCCGGTCGCGGATATCGAGCGAAATAAGAATTGGTTTGGTCTGTTTAAACAAGAATTTGCACTCGCTGCTGGCAATCCAAAAGCGATACTCATTTTCACTGCATTCCTTCCTCAATTTGTCGATGTTTCAGCGAACGTAAATACTCAATTCTTTGTTTTAGGTAGCACCTTTCTAGTGTTAGAAATGCTCGCGATATCGATCTACGCGGCATTTGGCTTATACCTCAGAAACTGGTTCTCTAAGCCACAAATGGCAAAACGTTTTAACAAAGCGTGCTCGGTTTTTCTTGCGTTATCTGGCGCAAATTTGTTGGTTATTCGACAGTAAAACATAAGTAACCTAATCTACTCCTCAGGCGTTAGTTAAGTGGCATCTTCGTTAAGGTACTTCGTAAGCCTTTAGGCTGTTGATATATTATTAATAGCACCTTTGAGTTTGCATGCTTAAACTTGAGGTTCGGTTTAAATGAGGTCTATCTATGAATGTTGTTTGTGCGGAAAAACAAGAACTGGCTGATATCTACCAGCTTGAACATGCTTTGTTTGGCGCTCACGCCTATCCGCTGTTTTTCTTTCGTCAGGCCTTTGATTGCTGGGGAAAAGGTTTATTGGTTGCTAAGCAAGACTCAAAGATTGCTGGCTATGCCTTAACGACAACCACAGACAAGCAGAATGAGTTTTGGGTCCTATCATTGGCTGTAGACCAGAATTATCGTGGCATGGGAGTTGGCCGGAAACTGATGCAACAGGCGGTTGAGCAGTTGCCTCGAGATGCTAGGCTTTTGCTCACTGTAGACCCAAATAACACATCGGCTCGTGCGCTTTATGCATCGATGGGGTTCGTTACCATCAAGCAAGAAGACAACTACTTTGGTGATGATGAGCCGAGGTTAGTGATGAAGCTCATCATCTAGATTGTTGCTAACGGTTTTTAACAAAGGCGCTTAACTAAATCAAAGGCTCACACTTCAAAGACAATCTCGTAGCTCTAGGTTAGCATCACGATACCGTGCATTAACACGACACTAGAGGTCAGCCGAGTCCTCATATCAAAGTAGCCATCAGGACCTTGGCTCTGGTTCTCTTCTCTCATCGTCCTTTCAGCTCGCCAAACCGCAATATAACCAAAGATGAGAATCAGAGTTGTCACTAGCTCTTTTTGTTCGCCAAGCAATACTGCCAGCCAAGCGATGAGCACAATCGCGTTGCTTATTAGCAGTGCTTTGTTACTTGATTGGCTTTCAAAGTTTTCGATGCCATTTGCCCACAAGATCCCTGAAAGAAAACTCAAAATTGCCACGCTGTAGGTGATGAACAGCGTTTCACCGCTTATCCCCATAAATTGGCTGTCGGTGAGCGAAAGGAGAAGACCGAATAAAAACGGAATTAACCCCATGTACCCCAGTTTGGCCATGGTGTTACGGGTTTGAGTTGTTGCCATGTAATCCGCCTTCGTAACTGCTGCTCAATCGCGTTTTTGAGCGTGGCACTCACTGGAGATGTGGAGCTAGGGAAGGTGGCGACGACTTTACCTTCTTTACTGATCAAGAATTTGTAAAAGTTCCATTTAGGCGTTACGCCCGCTTGCTGTTGTATCTCTGTAAACACGGGGTTGGCGTTGCTACCAGACAGTGAAGCTCGCGCCATCATTGGGAAGGTCACGCCATAGTCTAGGTAACAAACCTTTGCCGCCTTCTCTTCGCTTCCCTTGTCTTGGCGAAAATCATTACTTGGGAAACCGATAACCGTGAAGCCTTGGTCTTTGTAGGTTTGATGAAGTTGCTCGAGTTGCTCAAACTGCGGAGTGAAGCCACATTGGCTCGCTGTATTTACCACCAATAGAGTTTTGCCTTGAAACTCATCGCACAAGGCGATTTCTTCGGTTGAGTTTAACAAGCGCTGTTTGCCATTAAGTATTTCGGGACAGCTCGCTGCAAAGGCGATGGAACTCGTGAGGCTTGTAATCAGTGCGGTTGAGCAAAGTAGTGAACATTTCATAGGGTTGGCTCATTTTAGTTGGCGTAATGGTTATTACTCTTGAGCACGATGAAATGATCACTTTGCGTATTATTTACTGTCTCATTAACTCGCGCTTTTAGTTGTGCTTTTGCTCTCTGAGATAAGATATGGAGCGACCAAGCGACTGATATTCACTTTTGCACCAAGGCGAGCCGCTAATAGATACATGCCACCAATTTTTCGGTGGAGGAATAGGGCATCGGCTGGTGGCGTGTGCCAATACTCTTGTTCCATGCTGAGTATGGTTCCTGCTTCACGAAGCCTTTGTGCTAAACCACTGGCTTTGAAGTCGTAATCTTCATCGACAAGCATGGGTTCACAGGCCATTTTCACTAAGTTGAGAATCGCTTGGCGCTGGTCTGGGAGGATGGTCTCGCTAAAAAATCCAATCTGCTCTAACGCCTTGTTGAGTCCTTGTTCATCGTGAGTAATCACAGAGGTAAAAGCCAAACGATAGCCATCACTGAAGCGGCCGCTGTATTCTCGGGTTGCTCCAAAGTCTAAAAGCCCAATCTGTCGCGTGTTTTCAACGTAAAGATAGTTGGCGAAGTTGGGATCGGTTTGCACCATCTTGAAGTCGAATAACTCTCTGAACAGAAGCTCGAGCAAGCTGTGCATCACAAAATCACGGGTGCTTTGATCGTAACCTTCTATTTGCTCTATCGAGACGCCTTCAATGAAGTCCATTGCGAGCACTGATTCTGAAGACATTTGAGGGTGAATTTTAGGTACAACGAAGTAAGAGTGTTCTTTTAATGCATTGTGATAACGAGTCGCATACTCTGCCTCGCGAGCATAGTCGGCTTCATCATGTAGTTGTTTTTTTGCCTCTTCTAACAAGCCTTTGTAATCGACTGACTTTGGTATCAAGCCAACAATATTGAGCAGCGTGCCCACGTTATCTACATCACTGTCGATACTTTTTCTAATGCCGGGGTATTGGACTTTGACTGCGAGTTTGTCCCCAGCATCACTATAGGCTTGGTGAACTTGTCCGATAGATGCACTGGCGATCGGTTTAAAATTGAAGGACAGGAATTCGGTTTTCCAATGGTTCCCGAGCGAGCTTTCTAACACTTGATTGAGCTGTTTTGTTGGCAGTGGATCGGCATCGGAGCGCAGGCGAGAAAGAATATCGGCTAATTCAGGTTCTAAGACATCACCCGCATCCATTGATAGCATCTGTCCTAACTTCATAGCCGCACCGCGCAGGTGTGCGAGTTGATCGGTCAGGCGAGCAATGTTTTGTGGCGTTAACAGTAAGTCTTTTGCTTTGGGCCTGTTGCCTTGTGCAATTTGTTTGGTGCCTTCCGTTAGCACGTTACCCGCGACTCTTGTCGCCAACGAAGCGAACTTACTGAATCTAGAAATTCGATGTGTGGGTAGGTTTCTCTCTTTTGCCGACATAAAGGTTCTCTCTGGGAATCAGGGTTGATACCAATCGTAGTAAATAACTGTTCACCCTAGCTTGTTAAAAATCTCGATAAAGTCGTTAGATTTTTTGATTGTAGAATAACTACTTATCTAAACTTCTTGTCGAAAAGAGCCGCCTTGTTCTCAAGCTTTTTTCCTGCGCTATTTCTTGACACTTACCTACTGTGATTGGTATGACTACAAAGTTCTATCAATCATTACACAACCGTATGTTTTGTTGTGCTAACTTGTCGCGTGGAACAGTAAACAGAATTAAAAGGACAAAGCATGAAATTTATTTGGTTGAAAGTGGCCGTTACGGTATTGGTGTTCGCAGCCCTATTTGGCATCGTTTACTACAAAGTCGCCAGCGGCATGTCTTAACTCAACACTATTTTGTGCAGCTGTTACCGTTGCAACGTGATTTTCCGGTTAGCCAAAACGAAATCTTATATCGATTTTTGGCAAACCGTAGATAACACCAATCTGCCATTGGCTTAAAAATCGCCCAACGTAACGGGGCATACAGCCAACCCTTTCCTACTAGCTTCCACGCTTGGTAAGTCACGTCTAAACCGAGCTGCAGCTTTCCGTTTTCGTCCAGTGCATGCAAGATTGTATTGGCTGCCTCGGCATCTATTTGCGGGTAGTTTGAAAACGCTTCACTGTAGATATCGACGGTCTGGATCTGATCTTTGGAATCAGACTTAGTCAGTGCTGCCATCTCTTTTGCACAAAGTGGACAGGTTCCATCGTAAAATATCGTTAATGCAGTCATTGTTTTCCTTACTATTTTCGTCAATTCTCATTGATACGACATCACCATTTAGGTGGATCATTCTGCCCAGTTATCCGACACTGTTATTGTGACAACCAATTTACAGTATCATCTCGAGGTAACATCCGTTCCATGCATTTAAAAAATAAGAGCCTATCTCCAATGACAACAAAGTTAATGAACCGTTTGATTATAGCTGTGACAGCCCTGATGCTCAGTGGTTGTGTTAGCTACAGTATTACCGAGCAAGAAATGACGAAGTACCTTGAAGACTCAGTGATGCTAGAACAAGAGGTTGGTGTACAAAGTGTGATGTACGCACAAGTGGCTGTGGATGATCTAGAAGTGCAAATTGGTCGAGCCGATGCACAACGCGTGTCCGTGTTGGCGAATACCAATGCAAAAGTTCAAGTGTTCAATATGCCTAATATGGGGTTGGATTTAGACTTAGAGTTCAGCGCGATTCCCGAATACGACAAGGAGAGTGGCGAGGTGTATCTAAAGTCGCTGCGACTAGAGCGCTTTGAAGAAAAAGGCAAACAGCTTTCGCCTGAAATAGAGACACTACTCAAACCAGCTGTATCGATGATAGGTTTTGCTTTGTCCCAGTCTCCGGTTTACAAACTCGACAGCAACAAGGTTCAAGAGTCGTTGATTAAGTCATCGGAACCCAATCTAGTGATTAAAGACAATAAATTGGTTATCGAATTGTTTGATTAACCCTCAGTGCATTAGTTTTGACTAAGCTCTCACCCATAATGGCTGCCTACTAGGTAGCCATTTTTGTTTGAGCTCAGTCGGTCATGACTGTTTTTAGTCGGTTTACTCACCTTGTCTATCAGTCTCATTTATTGAATTAGCCGCGTATCTCACCTTTACTTTATTCTTGCGAGCAAGTCATCGCTTCAGTCATCAAATCATAAAAAAGAAAAGGTGAACGAACTATGAAGAGTCCAGTAATCGCGGATAACAAACCCGTCAAAATCGAGCTGACAGAGGGAGAAGAGTATTACTTCTGTACCTGCGGGAAATCGAAAAGCCAACCGTTTTGTGACGGTTCTCATGCTGGTACGGGGTTCAAACCGAAAAGCTTTGTCGCCGAAGAGAGCGGAGACGCCTACCTTTGTCGCTGTAAGTATTCCAACAACCTTCCTTTCTGCGATGGCACTCATAAACAGTTCACAGCGGAACAAGTTGGGCAAGAAGGCCCGGAGGTTCACATTCAAGCGGCTGCGCCAGATTTGTCGCCAGCTGCGAGCGCAACCAAAGAAGAACCTACCGTCGAGTTTATTCATCAACTGGCGCGTGATGGTTTATCCAAGGTTGGACATCATGGGCCAATGACCTCCATGGGCGTTCCAAGACATCTATTGCCTCACTGGGACGATATTCAAGTGATGGTCGCGCAAATGGCCACCAAGCCTTTGCTGGAGAATATGCCCGTTGGAACTGAACTGATTATTGGCCCCAAAGCGAAGAAGCCACTCAAATTGGACATCTCTTTGTTTGTGTCTGATATGAGTTTTGGCTCGCTATCTGAAGAAGCAAAAGTCTCATTGGCGAAAGGTGCCGAACTCGCAGGGACGGGTATCTGCTCCGGTGAGGGCGGTATGTTACCCGAAGAGCAAGCGGCGAACTCTCGCTACTTTTATGAATTAGCCAGTGCTCAGTTTGGTTACGATGAAGCTAAGCTCAAAAACGTTCAAGCCTTCCACTTTAAAGGCGGGCAGGGTGCCAAAACCGGAACGGGCGGGCACTTACCGGGCGCGAAGAACATAGGCAAGATCGCGGAGGTGCGTGGCATTGAAGCGGGCACGGCAGCGATTTCTCCACCCACCTTTGTCGACCTTAACACGGTCGAGGATTTTAAAAAGTTCGCCGACCGTGTTCGAGAGGTGACAGGCGGTATCCCGATTGGCTTTAAGTTAAGTGCCAATCACATCGAAGAAGACATTCAGTTCGCGCTTGATGCCAGTGCCGATTACATCATCTTAGATGGGCGTGGTGGCGGTACAGGGGCGGCGCCAGAAATGTTCCGTGACCATATCAGTGTTCCCACTATTCCAGCACTCGCTCGCGCTAGAGCGTATCTCGATAAACAAGGGGTCAGTGACAGAGTCACATTGATCATCACGGGCGGCTTGCGCGTGCCGATGGATTTCGTAAAAGCGATGGCGCTTGGTGCTGATGGTGTCGCTATCTCAAACAGTGCCATGCAGTCGATAGGTTGTGTGGCGGCGAGAATGTGTAACACCAATAATTGCCCTGCTGGTATTGCAACTCAAAAAGCCGATTTACGTCAGCGTTTGAATGTCGAGAAAGCATCGAACCAGCTTAAGAACTTCTTTGAAGCCTCAACAGAATTAATGCAAGTGATGGCGAGGGCATGTGGGCATGATCATTTGAATCAATTTAACCCTCATGATTTGGCAACATGGAATCGCGAAATGGCCGAGCTATCCGGTGTCGCTTACTCTGGTGTCTGTCCATTAAATCACTTTAAGTAAATAATACTTCGATAAAGCACACTCAATGTATTTTGGGTGTGCTGACTTTTTCCTGTGTAATGCCAACCTATGTTAAACCTTTCATAATCAACTGCTTTATAAGTGTTTTTAAACTATTTCCTATATTTTGAAAATATCGCTTTACCTCAAGTTAACTTGAGGTTTTATCATCATCCCCAATCTAAAAACACAATCTATCACCTTGTCGCCTAGTGCAGGTTTTGATGTTATCAAACAGACGTTACGAATCTTCAGTTATGAATTTTGAGCTCCGTAATTGAAGTCATGAGTGCAAAAAGGTGAGAAAAATGAACAAGGATCAACAATGAAAGTATTAGCGATTGGCGCGACCAACAGTACAACATCAATTAATCAACAACTTGCAGCGTACACCGCAAGCTTAGTTGAGGGCGCGCAAGTAGAGGTGCTCGATCTTAATGATTTCGAGATGCCTATTTATAGTGAAGACAGAGAAAAAGAGTCCGGCGTTCATCAACACGCGCAGCGCTTTTTCAGCAAGATTGGCGAAGCTGATGCTGTGGTCATCTCTTTTGCAGAGTACAACGGTTCATGCACCGCAGCTTTTAAGAATGTGTTTGATTGGACATCACGAATCGACATGAAAGTGTATCAAGGTAAACCTGTGGTTATGCTCTCCACATCACCAGGCCCCGGTGGCGCAAGCTCTGTGTTGTCGTCTGCGGTAAATTCCGCACCTTACTTTGATGCTGATGTGAAGGGGTCGATGTCGGTGCCAAGTTTCTACGACAACTTTAATGTAGAAACGGGTGAGATCATCAATACCGAAATGGCCGAGAGCCTGAAATCGATCATGAGTCAGATCTAACTGCTTCAGTGAGTGAGAGAATTACTACATCGGTGCACAGATAAATAGATAAATAGATAAATAAGTAGATACATACATAAATGGCCATCAAGCGATGGCCATTTAATTGCGTCATTATCTATTGTGATAACTCTGCTTCGGTGTCAACGAAGATACCTTGAATGTCTTTCGCTTCACGCTCAGTTTGACCACCGTGTTTTAGAAACGCACCGATAATTGCTGCGGTTTTCTGCTCTTTTGCGCGCTCTAAGAAGTAACGAAGTTCTAGTTCAGCGCCCGCTTGCTCATCTTTGATTGAGGCAGCGATGATCTCTTTGTACATCACGATATCACGTACTTCTAATTGGCTGATTACACCGAGTGTCGCTGCTAAGAAACCCTCTAGCTCTGCCTTCGGTACAAACTGCGTGATGATGTTACGCTCTTCTGCTTGTTGAGCCGTAAAATCGTTACCAAGCAGCAAAGCTTGTAGCGCTTTGTTTTTGCCCATGCGTCTTGCAAATTGAACTGCGCCTTGGCCACCCGTTGGGATGTTTACATGAATTTCTGGTTGTGCGAACGCCGAGTTTTCAGTGCCGTAAGCAAGGTCACACGCCATCACAAATTCATTACCGCCCCCACGAGCTACGCCATCAACTACCGCGACAGAGACTTGTTTCATCGCTTTAATGTTCTCAATCATGTGGTTGAATTCAATCGAACCAGCTTGTCCACCTTGTGTACCGTTGATCACATTGAGATCTAGGTGAGCCAGAAAGAAGCTCTCATGTAATGATTTGAAGACCACAACCTTAGTATCACGATCATCTTTCAATGAAAGTACAAAGGCATTGATCTCGTTGATCAAGTCGAAAGTCAGCACGTTCACTGGTGGGTTGTTGATCGATACTGTTGCGATGCCATTTTGGTTAGTCACAGATAGTAGTGTCATGGGGTGTTCCTCTATTAGGTCGGGACTGAATGTTGTCTCCGTTATGTGCAGCTACTATAGATTTGTAATAAGATGAGAAAAATAGTCATATTGGCACTTGATTGGTGCCTTAAATGCAACAAAGGGCGTTATGGATATATCGAGTCGTTTATTATTGTTACTTGAAGTGGTTGAGCTGGGTTCGTTTGTCAAAGTGGCGGAGCAAAGAAACGTCGACCGTTCCGTTATCTCTAAACAGATCAGCCGTCTTGAAGAAGAGCTGGATGTTCGGTTACTCAATCGAACCACTCGTTCGTTATCTCTGACAGCTGCAGGCAATGAGATGGTCAATCAAGCGCATCAGCTTCGTGCACTGTTGAACGATACTCGACGCTTGGCGCAAAATTATCATGCAGAGCCTCGAGGGTTATTAAGAATCACCAGCTCGACCATGTTCGGTCGACAATATGTTCAGCAGGCGATTGCGGTTTTCCAGAAGCAGTATCCAGATGTTGATTTTGAATTGAGACTCGAAGACCGAATCGTCGATATGGTTAAAGAAGGGTTTGATATTGGTTTCCGTATTGGTAAGCCCAAAAACTCCAGCCTAATCAGCCGTAAGATAGCCAGAAGTCGATTGCTGATTGTCGCTTCACCTGAGTTCATTGTTCAGCATGGCGAGATCAACACCATCGAAAAGTTAGAGTCATTACCTGCGACTATCTATGCCGCTCCGGGTTTGTTGATTGATAAGTTTTCTTATGTCGATCAAGAGGGGCAAGCGCAGCATTTCCAGCTTAATGCCGCTTATAAAGTGAATGACGTTGAGATGATTTCCAAGAGCGCGCTAACTGGCAGTACTCTCGCGGTTGTCACGGCGCAGATGATTGAAGATGAAGTGCTCAGTGGAGAGTTAGTGCCTATTATGACTCACTTAAACTTGGATGACTTTGGCACTTTCTATGCGGTGTACCCACATCGAGATGCACCCATAAAAACCAAGCTCTTCATTGATACATTGAAAACCATTGTCGGTGAAGATAAACCTGTGTGGGAGCAAGGCATTCCCGGGTTTGACGACATGTATGGTAATCAGCGAACAAAATCATAGCTCAAAAAAATCAATACGTTAGGTTGCTTTGTTGCGCGTATTTTGTAATCTAGCCCAAACCTAAGTTTGAACGCAAACTTCAAGTTAAAATGAACTCTATTATACTGGTTATTATCAGGAAGAAACGGCTATTCAAACAGGAAGTGAAAGATCATGAGAAACATCGTATACCTCACCATAGGCCAGTTGGCTGAGCGCAGTGGCGTGGCTCCTTCGGCCTTACGCTTTTACGAAACCAAGGGGTTGATTGCTTCAATTCGTACTAACGGAAATCAGCGCCGTTATCAGTCGGCGATGTTGAGAAGAATTGCTTTGATACAAGTCGCACAGTCGATTGGCTTCACGCTGGAAGAGATCACCGAAGAGTTATCGACACTGCCGATGAACCATACCGCGACTAAGCGAGATTGGGAGCGCGTTGCTAAGAAGTGGCAGGGTCAACTTGATAGCAAAATGGCGCAGATTAAATCGCTACAAGAAAACTTAACAGGCTGTATCGGTTGCGGGTGTTTGAGTATGCAGAAATGCCACTTGTTGAACCCTGAAGATATTCTGCATGACCAAGGGCAGGGCGCACAACGGATCGTTGATCAGACTAACTGAGTTCCCGAAAGGCATGGAGCAGCGAACTAAGTTTCAGGTGTTTGCTCAATGGGTTAAGCAACAGTTGTGACGAATAGCGTGCCTAGACAAACACGAATTATAGGTCTAGTTTAGGTGGTTCTTTCAATAAAAGAAGAGGTTAGTTATGTTCAGCCATGTTTTTCTCGGTACCGAAGATATTGAACGCGCAAAGGCTTTTTATGACCCAATCATGAAAGTGCTTGGTTATAGCGAAGGCTCTGTGGATCCTAAAGGGCGCTGTGTTTACGTTAGCCAAACGGGTGTGTTGGGCTTAACCAAACCGATTGATGGTCAGCCAGCAACGCACGGCAACGGCATGACGGTGGGTTTTCTTGCGCCTTCTCCTGAAGTTGTAGATGAGTGGCATCGAGTTGGCGTCGAAAATGGCGGTACCAGCATTGAAAATGGCCCCGGAGCGAGAGGTTCTGACGAGCGTCGCTTGTACATGGCTTATTTGCGAGATCCTGATGGAAACAAGATTTGTGCAACGCACTTTATGCCGTAGTTTACGTTATGCCATCGTTCATTTTATGCCACAGTGGCGTATACTTAGATCATATTGATGGTTCGGAGTTGGCTAAGTTGCGGCTCTGGACTTGTTAGCTTCCCGATAACTCAAAATTTTGCAAAGGACTGGCTAGATGAAACCGAACGAACTGTTTTATGAAAGTTTTGAGCGCTGCCGGATTGACCAAGAATTTCTCGAAACGTTTTTGGCTGATTTTTGCGAGCATAACCCAAGGTTTTCAGAACGTTTTGAAAATATAGGGTTAGAGCAACAAACCAAGATGCTTAAAGCCTCGATCATTCTTATCTATAACTCTGCTGGTCTACCAAGCGTGCGTAACTCAGTAAAGAAATTGGGTAAAAGGCATAAAGACCTAGGGCTGGATATTTCCGAGATTGAGCTCAACGAGTGGTTCAATTCGTTACTCAATACAGTTAAAAAATATGACCCTCACTACGATGAAAGCGTCGAACAAGCTTGGACAGAAACTCTCGAGGCCGGCTTAACTATCATGAAGAAAGAGTGCGTAGTTCCAAACACTGTGAATAACTAGGTCGTTGATGGGTAGTTTTGCTTGTTCGTTAGTTAAAACCGGCATTAACTCTTGAAAGATTGACATTGTCAGGTAAGCCTAATGATATCAGGCTTACCTCTTATTGTTTGACTAGAAATGAGCAGCCCAACCAATCAGGAACCCTTGCGATGCGGTATCGTATTCAAAGGTCCCCTTGTTTTCGTAATCAACCCAGGTCGATTTGTAGGCAACATTTAAGTCAGACCAACTGTTTATCTGGTATCGCACGCCAGTTAACAGAGATGAGGTAAAGTTGGTGTCACTACCAAGCCCTGCATCAATGGTTGCGTGAAACTTCCAATCCTTATTGATCTGCGTTATCCATCTCACACCTACTTGGTAGTCAACCCAATCTTCATCAAGTGATCGGTCGACACTTAACCTACCACCTGAACCGTAAAGCTTGGTATCAATGTCGTTATCCCACCAACGAAGCCCAAACAGATAATCAATCGAGCCAAAATCGTATTGGTAGCGCTTAAACCCCTTCACATCTAAAACACCTTGTCGGATATCAAGATTGCCTTTCAATACCTCTAGGTTGCTACCTAAAACTGAGTTTGTTTTTCCGCTTAACTTCATGAAGCTGTAGTCAATGTAATAGCCCCACTGATTGTCATAGATACCCTCTAAACGCACCATTGCGGTCATATCAAGATGATCCATGATGAATGCAGGATCCACATCGACATCAGCAGACAAATCACCAATGGTACTGTCTCCGCGGATATTGAGTGCGAGCGCGTAAATTTCGAAGCTATGTTGCCACTTTTTTGTATCCGCTTGTGTGCTTGCTTCCTGAGCATTTACGGTTGAACTGGCAGCCAATGCTGATGCGAGTAGGTAATGCCATTTAGCCATATTGATATCCTTATCTTCGATGTGAAATAGCACGAATGTAAATGTGTGTTTTAACTATCCATTTTCCACATATGCAACTTGTATATTGCTGATTGTAGACTATGTTTTTTGAAAAGAGCCAAATTAAAAGAGTAAGGATATGAAGCCACAAAGTGTTTTTTTGTTCGTCGCTGTTTTGGGTTTAACACCGATTGCGTTGTCGTACGGTTATGCCCCCGTTGTCTCCCTTGATTATCTTTTCGGAATTGATGCTAGCCCTATCAATGTCACTCATATCTTTCGTGCTGTGATGGGGTTGTACTTAGCGTTGGCTCTGTTTTGGATAGCAGGGGCGTTACTAAAGAAATACCGACTGCCAGCACTCTACAGTTTGGTGGTCTTCATGTTGGGTTTGGCTGCCGGCCGAGTCATTAGCTTGTTGATAGATGGCATGCCTCACTGGCTACTTGTCGTTTATCTACTATTGGAGCTTGGCTTTGGTTTGGTAGGAATAAAAATGGTTCACAAAGAGCAATCTGAAACAGTATAAGGACATTCTATGAAAAGGATTTTCCACCTTGTTGTTCTGAGTGTGTTGAGCAGCTTTTCGCTATCAGCATGGTCAGCCCAAGAGCAACCGAATATTTTTGTTATCTTCACGGATGATATTGGGATCTCAAACCTGAGTGCTTATCACAATGGTGTGATGAGCAGCGAAACACCGAACATCGATAGTATTGCTGAAAAGGGCATGCTACTGACCGATTATTACGCTCAACCCTCTTGTACGGCGGGTCGTTCTGCATTCTTAACGGGTCAACTCCCTGTTCGAACAGGCATGCACTCAGTCGGATTGCCAGGTGGCCCAGTTGGTTTAAGTGCCGACACGCCAACGCTTCCTGAGATTCTTAAAACCATGGGTTATGTTACGGGTCAGTTTGGTAAAAACCATCTTGGTGATCGAGATGAATTCCTACCGACAATGCACGGTTTTGATGAGTATTGGGGTTGGTTGTATCACTTGAATGCAATGGAATACACCGAAGATCCAGACTGGCCAAAAGACGGTTCGTTGGATGCTTTTGCGCCTCGCAATGTGATTTACGCGAAATCCGATGGCAAAGGCGGACAAACCATTGAAGACGATGGCGCGCTAACTATCGAGCGTATGCGCACACTAGATGATGAAGTAAATAAGCACGCGATCAACTTCATCGAAAGGGCGGTTGAAGCGGATAAGCCATTTTTCACTTGGTACTGTCCATCACGCGGTCACGTTTGGACGCACCTGTCACCTGAATACGAAGCGATGCTCGGTCAAAACGGTTGGGGACTCCAAGAAGTGGTCATGAAAGATCTTGATGATCACGTCGGTGAGATGATGGCGAAGATGGAAGAACTCGGTATTGCTGACAACACCATCATCATTTTCACCGCCGATAACGGCCCAGAGATCATGACTTGGCCAGATGGCGGTATGACACCTTATCACGGTGAGAAAGGCACAACTTGGGAAGGTGGCGTAAGAGCCCCTGCATTGGTTAGCTGGCCGGGTAAAATCCCAGCGGGTACTGTAGGCAATGGCATCTTTGATGGTATGGATTGGTTACCCACTCTTGTCGCTGCGGCTGGTGGTCCAACGGATCTAAAAGAGAAAATGTTGAAAGGTCACGATGGCTTTAAAGCGCACCTTGATGGTTACAACCAAGTGGACATGCTGACAGAGAAAGGCGAGTCGAATCGTAAAGAGATCTACTACTACGAACGAGACAAGCTACAAGCGGTTCGTATTGGCGATTGGAAGGCGCACTTTGTGGTCCAAAACCATGGCTGGAGTGGTCCGAAAGAAGAGCTAAACGCACCATTGCTGTTTAACTTACGTCGTGACCCATACGAGCGAGCGGCAGAAGAGTCCGGCATGTACTTGAAATGGATGGGGCAGAAAATGTGGGCATTTGGTCCTGCTCAAGCTGCTGTACAACAACATCTAGCAACCTTCCAAGAGTGGCCCCCAGTGACACCAGATTTACCAGCTGAGAAAACCGGTGGTGTAGGTAACTAGTTAAATATCATAAAAAATCCCGCTCACACTGAGCGGGATTTTTGTTTGAAAGCGTCTTAACGTTGGTTCTGTTTTAGCGTCGTGTTTCGTTCAATGAACTTCACTGGCACCATCAGCTTAACCAAGCTTGTGTCTTGCTCTTGAATCTGGCTAACGACAATTTTCACTGATTCACGTGCAAGGCGTCTGAAATCTTGCTTGAAGGTAGTGAGTTGGTAATTCAACCATTGAGTCTGTGGGATATCGTCAAAACCAATCACTTGAAGATCTTCTGGAATACGCAGGTTAAATTCTAAGCGCGCCACATCCATTACTGCCATCGCGAGGTTATCTGTCGCACAGAAAATCGCTTGAGGATGTGTGGGTTCTGAAAACAGAGTCCGAATGGTATCTAGAGCATCAAGGTAGTCATAGTCAGCTTCAATAACACGAGCTTGCTTGCCTGTTAGATCTTCGAATTCTGAGCAAAAGCCCGATTCACGCTCGCCGTTGGTGTAGGTTGGCACGTTACCTGTCAGGTAAACCGCTGACTTTGTTCCTACGCTATGTAAATGTTGAGCGGCGACTTGGCCTGCGGCGTAGTTGTCACTTATTACATGGCTACTCTTAGTCCCCTCAACTACACGAGCATACTGAACAATGGGGATGTTGAACTCTTCACACTCTTCATAAAGCGACTTATTAAAGGTCGCCGAAGCAGCAATTACGCCATCAACTCGGTATTGGAAGATATTAGGAATCGAGTGGTTGTCGTTTCCATCAACTTGCCAAGGAATCAATACCGCAGAGTAACCCTGCTTTTGTAGCTCAGTAGAGATAAGCTGCAGAGTTTTCATGTGGATAGGGTAGTCGGCATCTGGGAAAACTAAGCCAATCAATTTGGACTCATTTGTCGTCAGACTGCGGGCAAAGGCATTGGGACGATAGTTCAACGATTTTGCTGCATCGAACACTTTTTGCTTGGTCTTTTCAGACACTGAACTGCCCGGGACAAATACACGAGATACAGTTGATTGAGAAACGCCAGCAAGTTTAGCGACATCTTTAGAGGTGACGGTTGGCTTTGACGCCGTGGAGTGTTTTGGAGAGCTCATAGACCATACTTTTGAACCAAATTGATTGTGCATAGAGTAACATAATTAGGTACGTACTCAAAAATACAATATGCCATGATTGGATGAAAAATAAGGGTTAATAGAGAGTGTTGAATATTATTCTGGGTATGACCCAAAAAAGCTCTGCGTAAGAGCAGAGCTTTGTTTAAAGAATTTATGAATCGACTAACTGGGCGTTAGAAGTAGTAACGAATACCTGCAGCGAATTGGTCATCTCTGTTTTCGAATTTATTGCCAACGAGCTGATCTTTACCTAGGTCGAATTGGTATTCAGTCCAAACTAGGAATTTGTTCTTCTGGAAGTGGTATTCAACACCAGGGATAAGCAGGTTACGCTCATAGCCATCTGTTTGGTCATCACGATCTTCCATGTAGTTGTAGTTCAACGTAGGGCGTAGGCCATTGTCGAAGTGGTAGTACGTGTAGATTTCACCACCTAGGGTATCGAACATTACATCCGTACCGCCTTGGCTTACAGCTTCCCAGTTTTCGCCAACATGGAAAGTGGCACCTGCGTAGAAGCCGCCGTTGCTGTAGTTCGCACCCAATAGCATGATGCGCATGTTGTCGCCATTTTCTACGCCAACCACACCTGAGTCTAGGTCTGCAATTTCATTTTGGTGGTAAGCTGCACCTAGTGTTACGCCATCAACCGGTTTGTAAGTGATTGACGCACCCATTCCGTTTTTCAATGAAGCTGTCGCATTACTCGCTAGTGCCACTTCTTCACGTGTCATTTGGTAAGTGAAGCCGTAGCTTACTTGGTCGTTGATTGAGTTACGGTAAGTAATGGAGTTTTCTGCTCGACCTGTACCAGATGCAATACCCCAGTCAGAAAGGTTGTAAACACCTGAGCCGCGAGTACCGAAGACACGACCTAAGTCGGTGTACCATGCGACGTCATAAAAAGTAGACCACTGCTTAGTACCTGCTGCGATCTTGCCGTATTTGTCGTGCTCTACGCCTGCGTATAGAAGTCGGTCGTAAATATTGTCGCCGTTAGCACCTGAGTTGTAACCCCATTCAGCATGGCCAAAGCCAGTCCAGCCGTTATCGAGTCCCATTTGACCTTTAAGGCCGAAACGAGAGCTACCGCTGTTCCACTCACCGTTGTGGTCGCCGCCCTTATCTTGGTAACGAACGTCGAAACGACCGTCTAAAGTAAGGCTATCGCCCGCGTCATTGGTAAAAGTGTGTGCAGCAAAAGCAGAACCTGAGGTAAGTGCTGTCAGGATCACTGCTGAAAGAATCGACTTTTTCATTGTAATTCTCTTTATTCAGGCCGTAGAAAGCCACCGTGCTTTCAAGCCCGTTATATTGGTAATGGTTTGGCAGGGTGTACCCCATCCATGAGGCACTAGTAGATTCAGTTATTAGTGGAGCAATAATGAATTGGTTGGAGCACTTACTAGGAGCGAGAAGGGTCCCCCAGTAAGCGTGGCAACCTAAATCAGATGTCTATTTAGGTTGCCACTATTTCGTTTCAATCTTTTGGATTAAAGCGTATCGATTACAGCGTTGGGTTCATGATGCTTGAAGTGCGTTCGAACACATCTAGACCTTGCTGTTGTAGCCAGTAAGGAAGGTCGATAAGAACCCAGTTCTCAGACAGTTTGTCACCGTCACGGTAGTAAACGTCAACTACTTGCATGTTTGCACGTACTTCACCGCCAGTCATACCTAGGAAGCCACCTGTTGGTGTGTTTGATAGGTTTGGCCAACCGAAGAAACAAGAGAAGTTACCTTCAGCGAAACGACAAACGTGGCCGTTGAACTTCTTGTCTTTCAGGTTGTTACGGAAAGGAAGTTGGTGCTGTTGTTGGTAGCGAGGAATTGTGTAAGACGCGCCGATACCACATGGGCCGTACCAAATCATGTCTTTTGACCAGCTCTTCGCTAGTACTTCTGGTGGGCAACCCATCGCGCCGCTGTCGTTAAGAGCAGACAGGTCATCAACCATTTTGTTTACTAGAGCAAGTGTCGCAACACCTTCTTCTGGAGCCGCGTCTTCGAATAGCAGACCGTCGTGGTTACGTGGGCCAGGGTATACGAAGTGCTTACCAGTTGATGGTGGAAGTGGGTAGCAACCCGCTTGATCCATCATGCCTAGTAGGTCTAGAAACAGGCCTGTCTTAGTGATTTTGCCATCAACAACACAGTTAAATTCTGCGTAGCGAACGTTCATGATCTTGCCAGTTGGGCGCATACCTAGGTATTCAGCGTCGAATAGACCCATGAAGTGACCCATGCTCATTACCCAAATCTCATCTGGGTTAACTTCGTTGTTACCACCGATGAAGATGTCTTGACGACGCTGCATGCGAGTCATTGACTTCATCATTGGTGCCCAGAATACGTCAGCTGCTGCTTGTGCGCCTTCTTGCTCACGGAATGGGTAAACACCGCGCCACAAGTAATCTTCAGAAGTGTGTGCTTTTAAAACTTCAGCAACGTTCTCGTGAGTTGCGTTTTCCATTGCATCGAAGTATTCACGAACAATGCGTTTCGCTTCTTGATATTTAGACATAATAATTTCTCTTTGTGTTGTCGAGTCAACATTCGGAACAGGACTCGATTTGGATTTTGTTACCGGCTGATTTATCAGCCGGCTTTAAATTTTTCGTATTTGAACTTCAGCGTATGAGTGTCGAATTAAGCTTTTGCTGCTTCAGCTTTTTTGCTCTTATCGAAGACGCCACCTTTTAGAGTTTCAGGCAGTGTTAGCCATAGTAGGCCGGCGATAATCCATACGATTGGTGAGCCCCACATTGCTGTTTGTAGGTCGGTACGCTCTTGGATGAAGATAAGAACCATTGGTGCCCACATGCCGATAATACGACCGCCATGGAATAAAGCTGCACCATAGCTACGCAAGCGTGCTGGGAACAATTCAGAGAAGTAACCGCCCCATACTGCAGAAGCAGACAGGCCGAAGTTGTAGATAAGACCCAGAAGAGCCAGCATGTTTAGGCCGCCAATCATCATGTCGCCAGGTGCGACAAAGAAGATAGAAACCATGATACCTGCGAGGATGAAGCCGAACGCGTTGATCTTACGACCGTACTTATCGGCTGCCCATCCCCAGAACCAAGCACCGAAGAGTGAACCAAATGCTGAGATAGAGAAGATCAAACCGATGGTTGCACCATCAAACATACGAACATCTTTCAGGTAGGTAGTTACAAAGCCACCGAAGAATTGGAATCCGTAGAAGTTAAGACCAGAAAGAAGTAAACAAGTAATCGTAATTTTGCGGTAAGGCTTGCTTAACATCTCACCCCAAGAACCTTTTTTAGCTTCGGTTACTTCACCAGCTGCATTGGTTGTGGTTTGTTGATCTTCTTCACCGTAGGCGATCACAGTTTTGTCGCTTGGTAATACAAAGATCATTAACGCTGCTGCTACAAGCGGTGGAATACCACCTACCCACATTAGGCTCTGCCAAGGTGCATCAACACTTGTAATGAAGGCTGCGTAAGCGCCCATTGCCACTAAAGCAACAGAGAACATTGAAGAAGCAAAAGCAGTCAACTTACCGCGAACCGTTGGTGTAAATAGGCCAATCATCAAAGATACAGCTACAGTGAAGTAACCACCTAAAGATAGTCCAATGATGAAACGCATTGCAGCCCAAGTGGCGTAGTCGGTAAACATCATGTTGATGATGGTTGCACCACCGTTTAATGCCGTAATTGCTATTAGTGTGGACTTCTTGCCGAACTTGGTTGCGAACCATGCACAGCTCAGAGCACCAATCAGAGCACCAACCGACTGCCAAGTGTAGAACTGAGCGGTATCAGAAAGGCTAATACCAGCATATTCTTCCACAATGTATGGGCGTACGTAGTCAATAATTACAAAGTTATAACAATAAAAAAAGTAACCTACTAGAATTGCTAGATATGCGGCTACCCTTTGAATCATAGGAACTTCGCTCATGTGTTTTTTAATGGTCATGACCGATAAACCTTTATTTTATATAGGGTGGTTTTGGTTTTAATTATTGTGTGTTGATTATTTAGCTTCATCACACCGTCTTCATTTCGGGAGAGATAATAGAATTTTTGTGGTTATTAGATCCGTGATCAAAGTCAATTTTAAAATGAGTGCGTACCCATTTTGTGTGTTTTAGTGATCTTGATCTCATTTAACTGAGTTTTTGTGCTTTGTGGGGTGGTTTGAGTGTTTAATCGTCTATCTTAGTGATAATAGTCACACTTATTGTGGGTTTTTGAGGGAAAACATCCATTTTTGAGTACTATTGGCAGCGAATTAATTGCGACATACAATAAACGGAATCTAAAAATGGTTACGTACTCAAGTTTTGTGGTTATTGCTCTTTATGTGCTAACTACTTTGTTTATCAGCTACTTAGTTAATAGGCGCTATAGCGTCGGTGGCGACTTTTCGACTGGTGGAAAACAGTTTGGTTGGTTTACGGCAGGTGTGTCGATTCTTGCAACCTACATCAGCGCAATGACGTTCGTTGGCATGCCGGGCTGGGTTTATAGCTCAGGCATGGAAGCGATGAGCGTACATTTGAACTATCCAATAGTGATCTTTTTCACTGTGCTTTTCTTTGTTCCGGTGTTTTACAAGCTCGGCCTAACCTCGATTTACGAATACCTAGAGCACCGCTTTGGCGTTGTTGCTCGCACGATCAATTCCATCGTGTTCATTGTGGTTCAGTGTATTTCGGCAGGGGTTATTCTGTATGCGGTAGCCCTGATCTTAGTGCAAGTGCTGCCAGTGAGTATCTCTGAGGCGATCATCTACATCAGCGTATTTACTGCGTTGTATACCTATGCGGGTGGTATCTCGACTGTAATCTGGACTGACATGCTTCAGTCAGCAGTGTTGATTATCGGCAGCATTGCGATCTTTGTTTTATTGCTGATGAAAATCGATGCGGGCGAGATGTTGTCTCCTGAACATTTGAATATCATCAATCTCGATTTTGACTTAGGCGTCGATACCACATTGTGGGCCGGCGTAGTGGCTGTGAGCTTCTTGCACCTGAGTGTGTATGGCACTAACCAACTGATTATTCAAAGAACATTGGCGACTAAGTGTGTTAAAACAGCGCAAAAATCGATGTTGCTTTGTGGCTACGGCGCATTTTTTGTTTATCTGTTCTTTGCTGTGATGGGGGTGCTGTTAAGTGTCTTTTATCAAGATAGCAGTTTTGAAAACAGCAACGAAGTGATTCTCGATTTTGTGTTTAACCATACCAACCCAATCATTGTTGGTTTGGTGATCTCAGCACTTTCGGCAGCGGCAATGTCGACATTGGATTCCACTTATAACTCTATGGCGACGGTCGCAACGTTCGATTTTTATAAGCGCTTCTTCCGTAAGCAAGCCTCTGACGCGCACTATGAATCAGTGGCTAGAAAAATGAGCCTGGTTGCTGCAGCGTCGGTTGTTGTGCCTGCGTTACTGGCTGTTTCTAATGAATCAGTGCTTAAAACGATTGCGAGCTTAACCTCTATTTTTGTTGGTATTCGCCTTGGCTCTTTCATCTTGGGTTTGTTCTTCAAACAAGCAAACGAGAAAGGCGTAATTGCGGGCAGTATTGGCAGTGTGGCCGTCGTATTCATCGCCAAATACAGCGGAATAGCTTGGCCTTGGTTTGCCTTGATTGGCACTGTGGTTTTCTTAGTGTTAGGTGTTGTTGTGAGCCGCTTCTGGGGAGAGGTAACCGAGCAACAAAATGAATTTATAGAAAAGCAAAAGCATTTGTTTGCAAAGCCTACCGCGAGTCATTATGGCTTGTTGGTGTTCGCTGTTGTGACGATTGCTGCTTGTACTGTTATCCCTGATTGGCTTTATGCCGCTCTTTCTTAATTGACCGATTTTTTACTGGTATATCTATGTTATCGATCTTTGATATCTACAAAATTGGTGTTGGGCCATCGAGCTCTCACACCAACGGCCCAATGATTGCGGGTTTCCATTTCACACAATTAATCGCTGATAAAATCGCAGAAGTGACGCGTATTCAGGTGGATTTATACGGTTCTTTGTCATTGACTGGCATAGGTCACCACACCGACAGAGCTACAATATTGGGGCTACTCGGCAATAAACCAGACACCATCAAAATCACCAGCGCAAACCAAGCAATGCGTCATGCCGTAGACAGTGGTGAGATGGATTTAGCGGGCACCAAGCACATTGCCTTCAACTACGAAACCGACATGTTGTTCCACAAAGACAATCTGCCTCTGCATGAAAATGGCATGATGATTACTGCGTTTGACCAGAGTGGCAACGTGATTGTCGATGAAACTTATTATTCGATTGGCGGCGGTTTTATCGCAACTGCTGATGAACTGCAAAATGGTACTCAAACCCAAGCGGTAGAAGTTCCTTTCCCGTTCAAAAACGCCGATGAAATGCTTCAACAAGCTGACAATAGTGGGATGAGCCTCGGTGGTATGATTCTAAAAAATGAAGCGGAGTTCGAAGGCGCTGACATTATTTCAGAGAAAGCGGATCAAATCTGGCGAGTGATGAGTCGTTGTATGGAGCGTGGCTTTGAAACCGAAGGCATTCTTGATGGTGGTTTGAACGTAACTCGTCGTGCGCCTAACCTACTGAAAAAGTTAGAAGCGAATGCGGCGGTTGAAAACGACCCAATGGAAATCATGGATTGGATTAACTTGTTTGCGTTTGCGGTTAGCGAAGAAAATGCGGCTGGTGGCCAAGTGGTAACATCACCAACCAATGGTGCGGCGGGCGTTATTCCTGCTGTGTTGATGTACTACCATCGCTTCATTAAAGAGTTGGATACTAAGCAGTTAAAAGATTTCTTAGCGGTATCGGGCGCGATTGGTATTCTGTACAAAACTAACGCTTCGATCTCTGGTGCGGAAGTAGGATGCCAAGGTGAGGTAGGCGTATCATCCTCTATGGCGGCTGCGGGATTAACGGCACTACGCGGTGGCAGCAATGAGCAGATCTGTATTGCGGCGGAAATCGCGATGGAACACTCATTGGGTATGACTTGTGACCCAATTGGCGGCTTGGTTCAAGTGCCGTGTATCGAGCGAAATGCGATGGGTGCGATGAAGGCAATTAATGCATCTCGCATGGCATTGAAGCGAAACAGCAAGTCTTTGATCTCACTCGATAAGGTCATCGCAACCATGTACCAAACCGGTAAAGACATGAACAAGAAATATCGTGAAACATCACTCGGTGGTTTAGCCTTGATCCATCTAGCTCATCCTTGTGAATAGCTAAGCCAGTTAACCCAGTAAATAATAACGTTAAGCCCAGAGCCTTAGACTTTAGAAATCTATCGCGGCTGGGCTTTTTGTTTTATGTGTTTTAGGGAGCTAATCTGAAAGCGGTAATCGATAGCTGTTTTTCAACTCTTTTACTGAGATGTTCGACTGAATCGCGCTCACGCCTTTGACTCTTCTGATCGAGCTAATACGCTCAAAGTACTCTTCTAAATCTTTCGCCAACACTTGCACCATGTAATCGGCGCCGCCTGCAATGCAGTGACACATTGGAATCCAATCGGTTACCGCGACAAACTCTTCGAACGGTTCTGTGTTTTCAACTTCATGATTGCCTAGTGTTACAAGGGTAAAACCAGCCACATGAAAGCCTAATTTCTTACGATTCAGCTTAGCGGCGTAACCATCGATATAGCCAGTTTCTTCCATGCGTTTCCAACGACGCCAGCATGGGGTTTCGCTGAGGTTGACCTTCTCTGCGAGCTTGCTGTTGCTCATGCGTCCGTCTTGTTGGATATGTTCTAAGATGGCGATATCTGTGTCATCTAACACTTCTTTGGTGGATTCTTTCTGTTTCATGGATATTTTAGAAAAGTCTTGCTCATATTTGGATTAATATTAGCCTATATAGCAATTTAATTCCTAGTCGAATCTGTAAACTCTCTCCCTATAAATACTTTACTTATTAGGAGTGAGAGGAAATGAGCTCTCAATTAATGCTGGCGTTCTTGCTATTTTCAACATCAATTGCAATTACCCCTGGGGCTGGCAATATCGCATTACTTGGGATTTCAAGTCGTTATGGATTTGCTGCGACTTTACCTTTTATCTCTGGGAACGCTGTTGGCATCATCATCGTATTGGCGGGTTCTAGTGTCGGTTTGGTGAGCCTATTTACCCTTTACCCAGAGCTATACAGCATTTTGAAATACGCGGGTGCGGCTTATTTGCTGTTCATGGCGTGGTCGATTGCGAACATGCAGATCGAAGAAAGCACCACCGACAATCGTTCAGGTTTCATGTCTGGTGTGCTGGTGCAGGTGTTAAACCCTAAAGGTTGGATAGCGTCATTAACCGTGTTTTCACAGTTCATTACTCCGAATGCCGATTACTTGATTCAAGTCGTGACCATTATCGCGGGCATGGTGATTACTGGTGTGCCGTGCATGTTGGTGTGGGCGTATTGCGGCACCATGCTTAAAAAGTTGCTGCAATCACCAAAACAGATGATGTTTGTGAACCGTTGCTTGGGTGGAAGCTTAGCGATGGTGGTTGCCTTCATGCTTTATCAACCTGCATAAATCACAAAGAAAAAAACCACTCCTAAATCCATAGGAGTGGCGTCTAAATGTCGACTAAGTCGTTAACAGTAAAGAATTAAGTTAACAAATATTTAAGGAACTTGAGTTAAAAGCTTTAAGCTTTTCAGTGTAAAGGTTAAGCGGTTTCAGCCTCTTTAACTGGAGCTGAGTTACGGATTAGGTGGTCAAATGCACCTAAGCTTGCTTTCGCACCTTCACCCATCGCAATGATGATCTGTTTGTAAGGTACGGTTGTTACGTCACCCGCTGCGAACACACCTTTCATTGATGTTGCGCCATGAGCGTTAATTTCAATTTCACCGCGTGGTGAGAGCTCAACTTTCGAACCCTTCAACCATTCGCTGTTTGGCATCAGGCCGATTTGAACAAAGATACCTGCGAGTTCAATCTGTTTAAGTTCATCGGTGTTGCGGTCTTTGTATTCCAGACCGGTTACACGGTTGCCATCACCAATCACTTGCGTTGTTTGTGCCATCTTGATGATTTCGATGTTTGGTGTTGCGTTCGCTTTGTCGATAAGCACTTGGTCGGCACGCAATGTGTCTGCAAATTCAAGTACGGTTACGTGTTCAACGATACCCGCTAAATCAATTGCCGCTTCGATGCCTGAGTTACCACCACCAATAACCGCTGTTTTCTTACCTTTGAATAAAGGACCGTCACAGTGTGGGCAGTAAGCGACGCCTTTATTGCGGTACTCTTGCTCACCCGGAACGTTCATTTCACGCCAGCGAGCACCAGTACTGGTGATAACCGTGCGAGCTCGTAGTGTTGCGCCGCTCTCTAGCTCAACGTGGATGTAGCCGTCTTCAGTGTCTTCTGCTGCAATGATGTTTGCAGCGCGCTGCTCAGTCATCACTTCAACACCGTACTCTTTTACGTGCTCTTCAAGGCTTGCCACTAATTTAGGGCCAGTTGTCGCTTTTACTGAGATAAAGTTCTCAATCGCCATGGTGTCCATCACTTGGCCGCCGAATCGGTCAGCAACCACACCAGTACGAATGCCTTTACGTGCAGCATAAATTGCCGCTGAAGAACCTGCAGGGCCGCCGCCGACAACCAATACATCAAACGGTGCTTGTTGGTTTAGGTTTGCTGCTTTCTTTTCCGCTGCGCCTGAATCAACCTTGTTAAGGATTTCAGCCAGTGACATACGGCCTTGACCAAATAGCTCACCATTAACGAATACACTTGGTACTGCCATGATGTCGCGAGACTTCACTTCATCTTGGAATGCTGCGCCGTCGATCATCGTTGTCTTAACCAGAGGATTAATCGCCGACATCATATTGAAGGCTTGAACCACTTCTGGACAGTTTTGGCATGAGAGCGAGATAAAAATCTCTACATTAAGCTCTTGATCTAGTTCTTTTATTTGCTCGATTACGTCAGCTTCAAGCTTGATAGGGTGACCACCACTATGAAGCAGTGCTAGAACCAGTGACGTAAATTCGTGACCCATTGGCAAACCGGCAAAACCGATCGCGGTGCCTTTCTCTTGGTTCACTACCTGCATGATAGGGCTGCGAGTGCTTGCGCTGTCATCGCGAGTCACTTCAATTTTATCGGTTAAAGACGAGATGTCATTCGCCAGATCTTGAAGTTTGTTCGCGGTGTCGCTGCCATCCAGGCTAAGCACTAACTGAACATTGGTTTTTAGGTTTTCTAGGTATGCTTTTAGCTGCTGCTTCATTGCTTGATCTAACATAATCGTGCCTGCTCTTAAATTCTGTGTCTTGGTATTGACCAATACCTTCTTGCTGAAAAAGGAAAATAAAAAGGGGGCGCAAGTCGGCAAATATTGTGGTGTTGATGTTTTGAAAGGGTGGCGCGCGACTGCCCTTTAGGAGGGGGGCCGAAGCGCGCCTGTAGAACCGTTTAGCTATTCTTGTTAGCTAGGCTTAGATTAAATCTTGCCTACTAGGTCTAGAGATGGAGCTAGAGTCTCTTCGCCTTCTTTCCATTTAGCTGGGCAAACTTCACCTGGGTTAGCGGCTACGTATTGTGCTGCTTTAACCTTGCGTAGTAGGTCTTCTGCGTCACGGCCGATGCCTTCAGCTGTGATTTCCATTGCTTGGATAACGCCTTCAGGGTCGATTAGGAACGTTGCACGGTCTGCAAGGCCTTGACCTTCACGCATAACGTTGAAGTTATTTGTGATGTTGCCAGTTTGGTCGCCTACCATGAAGTATTCGATAGTGCCGATTTTGTCAGAAGTATCGTGCCATGCTTTGTGAGAGAAGTGAGTGTCAGTTGATACTGAGTAAACTTCTACGCCGCGAGATTGAAGCTCTGCGTATTTGTCTTGTAGGTCAACTAGCTCAGTTGGACATACAAACGTGAAGTCTGCTGGGTAGAAGAAGAATACAGCCCACTTGCCTTTAACGTCTTGCTCAGTGATTTCTACGAATTCGCCGTTTTTGAATGCTGTTGCGTTGAATGGTTTGATTTCTGTGTTGATCATGATTTGACTCTCTTTCTAATTTATAGTGTTTAACGCTATCCCGCGTCGATGTAGATATATTGCATTGCCACCGAAAATTAGTGAAATCGGACATTTCTATAGATTCAATAGGCGAATCCTATCTTCGAAAGGAAAAGGCTATCGGTAAAAGCTATCAACAAAAACAATTAACAAAAGCCATCAAACATCAACAACTCCCAATTTAAGTAGCTATGCTCTTTAGGTTGTTCTCTACATTGGGCTTATCTCTATTGGTGTGTGTATCTATGTGTCTATGTAGGTAGGGTTCGGTATAGTTTCTTTGCGTGAGTTGAGTTGTTATATCAAACTGTAAATAACAAAAAATTATCATTAATATAAATTATGATAATTTCAATTAATTAACGCATGTACCTATACTCTCTCCATCGAAACGAAACACCGAAGCTAGACTTCGAAAAGCACAGAATTTAAAACGAATTTGGAGCAAGTTATGAAAATGAATCACGTAGGCATCATGGTGGGTGACATGGACCAAGCAGTCGAGTTTTACACGAAAGCTCTAGGTCTAAGAATCGTAATGAACAACACCAAAGTGATGGAAGAGCGCGAATCAGCAATCGGTCGTATGTGTATCGCTGTATTTGGCGAAGGTTTTAAAGGCTTCAATATTGCTCACCTAGTCACTTCTGATGGCATCGGTGTTGAGATGTTCGAAATGGTTGACCGTGAAGAGCGTCACAACGTTGATTTCTCTCGCCTGGGCATTTTCCACTTCTGTCTACAGCTTCCTAAAGAGCAGTTTCATTCAGCTATCAAGCGCGTTGAAGAGTTTGGCGGTAAGGTACGTATGGATATCCACCGTTACCACCCAGAAGACGAACTAAAACAAGCGCAAATGGTTTACCTAGAAGACCCGTTTGGCAACTTATTCGAATTCTACTCTCACTCATACGAAGATACGTACGCGACTGATTACGAGTAATAGGCGCTACCTACCTATCATAAGGTAGAAAAACTGAAACACCCCCTAAAGAGGATTGGTAGAAATACCAATCCTTTTTTGTGTCTGCGGTATTTGGTTAGAGGTAACGAGTAAACTAGAGCAAACGAGTGCTTTGTGTGTTCTTCGTTGCACTAAAACAAGCCGACTGTGTTGCTCTATAGTGCAGCATTGGCTAGAGATGAAACTTAACTGATTGATAAGTATGATGTTAAACCATTGGCATATATGTTGCTCTATTGTCTTTATGTAAATTGTATACAATAAAAAATACATAAAGGAAGTCACATGGAACAGAACAGTGAATTGATCTACGGATTAGACGATCGACCATCAGTCAGAGCTGCCAGTTACGCAGCGTTGCAGCATGTATTAGCCAGTTTCGTTGGTATTATCACGCCCACACTCATTATTGGCGGTGTGCTTGGGTTGGGTGAGCACATTCCTTATCTGATCAGCATGGCACTCATGGTGTCTGGGGTCGGTACCTTCATTCAAGCGAGAAAAATAGGGCCAGTTGGCGCAGGGATGATCTGTGTCCAAGGAACCAGCTTTGCGTTCTTGGGATCTGTATTAGGTGCAGGTTTTCTGGTTAAAGCGAATGGAGGTGGGCCAGATGAAATGCTCGCTACCATTTTCGGTGTCTGCTTCTTTGGTGCATTTGTTGAAATCGTACTATCGCGCTTTATCGAAAAGCTCAAAGTCGTTATCACGCCCGTTGTGACTGGAATCGTTATCACGACGATAGGTATCTCTTTGATTAAAGTCGGTGTTACTGATATTGCGGGTGGCGTTGGCGCCGAAGATTTTGGCTCTGGAAGCAATCTGATGTTGGGTGCCATCGTCCTCGGAACCATAGTCGTGCTTAACCTGAGTAACAATAATATGGTTAGGCTGTCGTCGATTTTAGTTGGGTTGGTAGTTGGCTGGGGCGTTGCCATTTTGATGGGTAAAGCGTCTATGGTTTCTTTTGCTTCTCAACCGCTATTGAGTATTCCTGTCCCATTTAAATATGGCTTCGCTTTTGATTGGCAAGCCTTCCTGCCTATCGCTTTTATTTACTTGATTACCGTTATTGAAACCACGGGTGACCTTACCGCCAACAGTATGTTCTCAGGGCAGCCAGTTAAGGGGCCAAAATACATCAATCGACTCAAGGCTGGCGTGCTAGGTGACGGTGTGAACTCGCTCATCGCAGCGGTATTCAATACTTTTCCGAACACGACTTTCAGCCAGAACAACGGTGTGATCCATTTTACGGGGATCGCGAGTCGCTACATCGGCTACTTCATTGCCGCGATTCTTTTTCTGTTAGGGTTATTTCCCATCTTAGGTGCGGTTTTAATGACGATTCCAAAGCCAGTATTGGGCGGGGCGACATTAGTGATGTTCGGTACGGTTGCTGCGGCGGGCATCAAAATCATCGCCAATGAAAAACTGGATCGCCGCAGAATTATGACGATTGCCATCTCACTAGGCTTAGGGCTTGGGGTGATGCTAGTGCCGGATTTATTGAAAGAAGCACCCAAGCTAGTGCAAAGCATATTTGGGTCACCTGTAACCATGTCTGGTATTGCCGCGCTTGTGACTACCGGGTTGATGTCTTTGGTGCCTGAAACAAAAGCCAAGCAGATTTCGAACGTCGTACAGACCAGTAAAGCGTAACGGGCTTCTTCGTGCTGAACTAAGGATGTTTAACTAGAGCCACATGACATATGTGGCTCTCAACTTTAACTTATTGTGTGACGTGTTGGCATCTCACTTAACTTGGTAAATAACATAAAATTATCATTAATATAAATTATGATAATTTCAATTAATCGTCGTATCTCCATATACTCTCTCCATCGAAACGAAACACCGAAGCGAGTCTTCGAAAAATACAGAATTAAAGAGAATTTGGAGAAAGTTATGAAAATGAATCACGTAGGCATCATGGTTGGCGACATGGACAAAGCAGTCGAGTTTTACACAAAAGCGCTAGGTCTAAGAATCGTAATGAACAACACTAAAGTGATGGAAGAGCGCGAATCAGCAATCGGCCGCATGTGTATTGCAGTATTTGGTGAAGGCTTTAAAGGTTTCAACATTGCTCACCTAGTAACATCTGATGGCATCGGTGTTGAGCTGTTCGAAATGAAAGAGCGTCAAGAGCGTCACGAAGTTGATTTCTCTCGCTTAGGTATCTTCCACTTCTGTCTGCAACTTCCAAAAGAGCAGTTTCATTCAGCGATTAAGCGTGTTGAAGAGTTTGGCGGTAAGGTTCGTATGGACATCATGCCTTACCACCCAGAAGACGAACTAAAACAAGCACAAATGGTTTACCTAGAAGACCCGTTTGGCAACCTGTTCGAATTCTACTCGCACACATACGAAGACACTTACGCGACTGACTACGAGTAATAGTGTTATCTACCTGTCATAAGGTAGAAAACCGAAACACCCCCTAAAGAGGATTGGTAGAGATACCAATCCTTTTTTTGTTTGTGTGCTTTTTAAGTGCTCCATCATGTGGTGGTGGTTAATAAATCAACAACTTTAAGGCATTGTTAAAGTTGACGTTTTGAAGATAAAACCTTTCATGAATATGACTGAAGCGAGCGTGCTTCATGAAAACATTGCGGAATCACACTAGTAATAGCCTTCGCTGAGAACTCATAATACTCAGTTCAATACTGCTGAACCGCACTACAATGAAAATAGATAAACATTACATGAAGAAGATCTACTGAAATAGCATGAAAAAACTAAACCTTATCTTTGCCGCTTTTCTTATTACTTTGCTTGCCGGATGCTCGTCACATGCGGCCGTCGATACTTCAAAAACAAAGGGCTATGCCAATTCACATGCGCTTGTGGGAGTGGCTTCTTGGTATGGCGATAAATTCCATGGAAAACTGACGGCAAGTGGTGAAACGTATAATAAAAACGCCTATACAGCCGCTCACAAAACCTTGCCATTTGGGACTATCGTGAGAGTGACCAATACAGCCAATAACAAGTCAGTCGATGTCAAAATTAACGATAGAGGCCCTTACGTAAAAGGCCGAGTGATTGACCTTTCCCACAAAGCATTTTCTCAAATTGGTGACGTTAAGAAAGGCGTAGTAAAAGTCAAAATTGAGATTATTGATGACAGCAACACCTTTCGATACAAACACTAGAATCCCCTCCTAACCTCCCCTTGGTGTACATCTCCGCTCCCTTACCAGCAACGGGAAGGGGAGGAAAAAAACCTCGATCTCGATGATTGAATAGCATATTTATGCTTACTCGATAAGGCTGCTTTTGCAGCCTTTTTTGTGCCTTTCGATAATCCATTTTTAATAAGATTATCTTATTTTCAGTATGTGGGTTGATGATGTAATGTGGTCAATAAATCAGTGTCTTAGCTTTCTTATCATTAGGGTTCATTGAAATTCATTGTGAAATAATGAAAAGCTAACCTAATCCAAGTTGAGCTTTGGTGTGATTAACAGTGAAAGCCTAAGGGCAATTACATTTAGTTACTTACTGAAGTAAAACTGAAATATTAGTTACACGGTTCTGAAATTTTTGGTGTTTAGCTTATGGGCTTCTATATCGCATTTAAATAAGGAAATACCCGTGAAGCTAACCCCTGTCGTTGCAGCCGTAATTATGTCTTTCAGTTCAGCAAGTTTTGCTTTTAGCTTGCAACAATCTGCCAATGAAAACAGTGAAGATCTCGTATGGACAGGGCACCTAAGCCCAGACAGCGACACGGTAATGTCTGCGATGCTCGCGGCTCATATTTATGGTGGTACGGCGACAGTGCCTGAGCCGATTAATCCTGAATCGACGTTTATCTTGAACTACTGTAATGCAGAATCTCCACGTGTAGAGACAGATTACTCTTCATACCGAGTGGGGCTGGTTGACTTCAACCAAGTGACTCAATTAGCACCAACTATTGATCAAGCATCCATTGTGGCAGTGGTCGATCATCATGCGATTGGTGGCTCTCCAATTAACACCCCGCAGATTGTCGAGATGGATATCCGAGGTTGGGGTTCAGCTGCAACTATACTGGCTGACAATGCTGAAAAGCTCGATGTGACATTACCTAAACACCTCGCTTGTGTTGGCTTGGGTGCGATTCTTTCTGACACAGTGGTATTCCAATCAACAACTACAACAGATCATGATCGTGAATACGCAGAGAAGCTGGCGAAGGTTGCAGGCATTTCAGATATCGAAGACTTCGGTCAACAGATGTTGGTTGCTAAGTCAGATCTTAGCCACCTTTCATCTGAAACCATTCTGACGCTGGATTACAAAAACTTTAAGTACGGTGGCAAACAGGTGGGTATCGGTGTTGCTGAAACACTAATGGCTCAACAACTGATTGACCGTAAAGACGATCTTCTAGCAGCAATGAAGACTTACAAAAAAGAGAACGGGCTAGACCATCTGTTCTTTTCAATCACAGATACCAAGAACAAAGAAGCGAACTTATTGTGGGTGGATGAAAGCGACTATCAAGTCATCAAATCGGCTTTCAACGCTGAACCAACAAGTGACATGCTGACTTTGGAAGGTGTCACTTCACGTAAGCGCCAGATTGGCCCTGCGGTTCAAAAGGCAATTGAGAGCTTGTAAGTAGAAAGAGAGTTTGGAGGGGATTGGTAGAAATACCAATCCCTTTTTTAATTATTGGGCGTCTAAATGGGATTTGGACAATAACAAGTTAGGAGCAGTCATAAACTGCAGTCTCATTCGAAGCGATTAAAAAAGCACTTCTAAACGAGATGTTAGAAGTGCTAGGGCGTGTTGATCTTTGCTGTACATTTCGCGTTCAACAATACATCGGTAGCCACATTAACATGAATGCCAGCGATAACATGCTGGCATAATTCCTTTCTAGCTTGTCATATCTACTTGAAATAGCTCGATAATGCTTAATTCTCCCAAAGGCATTTTCGACCAAGTGACG
>NZ_JBFRPK010000017.1:2166-2501 GCF_041471965.1 Vibrio sp. 10N.261.51.A3 | reverse complement strand
TTTTGTGACGCGATCTTTGCACTCAAGAAATCCATTCCAAGCGCTACAGACCTTCGAAACAATATCGTTATAATCAATGAAGTTTTGGTTTGCTAGATAGTGTTGCCTTAACCAACTCCACACTTGCTCTATAGGGTTAAGCTCTGGTGAGTATGGCGGCAATTTGATAATACTGACATTATCAAATGGGTTAGCAATATCATCGGTATGCCATCCTGCGCCATCCATTATTACCACTGAATGACGGTCTTTTTCTGTGACTTTAGATATCTGCTCTAGATGGTTTATCATGATGTCTTTGTTAACCCAAGGGACGACCATTGCCTCACCAATCC
>NZ_JBFRPK010000017.1:1019-1449 GCF_041471965.1 Vibrio sp. 10N.261.51.A3 | reverse complement strand
CTCACCAATCCCTCTCGATGGGCACACTGAGCCAAACAAATAAGCGTATTCAAATTGCTGCTGTTTTACTACGCGAGGTCTCGTTCCACGAGTAGCCCAAAGACGTGTTGTTGTGTTCTGCTGACCAAACCTAGCTTCGTCTTGAAACCAGACATCAACACTCTCTAGCCCAATATGGCCGGGGATCTTAAGGATCGTTTCGATTTGGAATTTTTTTAAAATCGTCTTGTATTTGCTGTGATTGTTTAGGGTGTTTGGAACGAGAAGTTATCCAAGAAAAACCCATGTGGTCGAGGAGATAATAGATGGAATTAGGGTGGTAGTGCTTGTCAAAGTGTTTAACGATGTAGTCATGTATATCGCTTCCAACAAGGCGGCCACCAGAAGGTGATTCAGCTTCTTTTTTTATGAAGGCACTGAGTTGAGCCCG
>NZ_JBFRPK010000017.1:0-236 GCF_041471965.1 Vibrio sp. 10N.261.51.A3 | reverse complement strand
CCTTCTTCAAAAAAAATCCGAACCCATTTATTGACACTGGTTCGACTGACTTTGAGAGATTTTGCAATTTGTGTACGAGAGAGGCCGTCTTTAAAGTGTGCGAGCGCAAGTAAACGCATCTTCATCTGAATGGTTTTTTGCTGGCTCGCAAGCTTTTTGAAGTCAGTGTTATTAAGGCTATCCATGGCTAAATTTCACAATAATTCATCAATCTTAATTAGATCACATTTTTACTT
>NZ_JBFRPK010000016.1:0-6655 GCF_041471965.1 Vibrio sp. 10N.261.51.A3 | reverse complement strand
TGTAGTGGTCAACTGATATTGGCCACGTTCCTAGAGTTTAACCAGAACAATCGTTCTGATTCATTGGGAGTCAAACCACCGTTGTATTGGTGCGGGCGGAGTTGGCAATAATACCCAATAATGTATCGAGTAATTTCTTGTTGTGCCTCTGCAAAGCTCCGATAACCTACTGTAGGTATCCATTCCGTCTTCAAGCTTCTAAAGAAGCGTTCCATTGGTGCATTATCCCAGCAATTTCCTCGTCGAGATAAGCTTTGCTTGATCTGAAAGCGCCACAGTAATTGCCGATAACTTCGGCTTGTATAATGACTGCCTTGATCACTGTGAAACATGACGCCCTGTGGTTTACCACGAGACTCATAAGCCATGGCAAGAGCCTTACGAGTTAATCGACTATCGGGCGATAATGACATTGCCCAACCAATCGTTTTTCTAGCGAACAGGTCTAAAACTACGGCTAAGTACATCCAACGATAGCCAGTCCAAACATAAGTAACGTCACCAACCCAAACTCTGTTTGGCTCCGTAACTGCAAACTGGCGGACTAAGAGGTTTGGGATCTCAATATGTTCTTGTGATGCTTTACGATACCTGTGTTTTGGCACTTGGCAGCTCACTAGACCAAGGGCTTTCATGAACTTCGTTGCTCTGTAGCGACTCAGGTTAGTTCCCTGACTCGTTATTATGTCAGCAATGGTTCTCGCTCCCGCAGAACCGTTGCTTGCGGCATATGCCTCGCTAACTAAACTACGGAGCTTTGCTGTTTCGGCATCAATTTCTACTGGACGTTTTCGCCAGTAGTTATAACTGCTTCGATGAACATTGAACACTTCACATAATATTTTTACGCTGTGGCTCTGCTTGAGTTTCTTGATTATCAAGAATTGTTCAGTGAGTCCGACATCAACAGAGCCGTGGCTTTTTTTAATATTTCATTATGCTCTTCAAGGCGAGCTAACTTCTTTTTTAATTCACGTATTTCAATTTGCTCAGGCGTCATCGGCGATGCTTTAGGTGCTTTCCCCTGACGTTCCTCTTTTAGTTGGCGAACCCACTTATCCATCGTGGACTTCCCAACATTCATAGCTTGAGCAGCCTCTGTCACAGAGTGGTTCTGATCTAGAACCAGTTGTGCCGCTTCTAATTTGAATTCAGCGCTAAATAGTCTTCTTGTACGTTTTGTCATAGTGTCACCTGTTAACTTATGAGGTGATGATATCACCTCTTACTAAGTGACCAAATTCAGCGTACCACTACAGGGACACTTCTGGCGCAATGGTCGCTACGTTACGATACAAAGTCGCTTGAGTGGTGAAGGGGGAAACATTATCTGAGGTGACTAAAAAAGCGGAGAACAATGCTGCCGCTGAAAAAACAGTGTAAATCGCGTATCTATAAAAGTTTTCGTTCATGCTTGTACCTAGTTTTCATTCGTTATAAAGCGCCGCGCTCACGGCTTATTCGATTCTCTTTTCTACGAAAACTAGGTTATAACCATTCACAAATGGAAAACAGAGCCAATAAAAGAAGTGAGGATTCCACATTTGGAAAGGTTGATGATTTGTACCGATTTCGCTCAATGGTTGAACGAAAAGGTCAGATAAGGGTGTATTGAAACGTTCGTATTCAGTTCCTCCCCTTTCCTTCCCAGCGTTCAATAAGAGATTGAAGAAGTAAGACCACCCGACTTCATTCCATTGGATTGCTTAATTTTCGCTAGCTTCTTATGGTTAAAATGCCTATTGTACAAACCATAAAATTATAAAGACTCGCGGCCTTTGCCGCAGAGACTCTCCATTTAAAGCGAAAAGACTTACTATGAATTTTGATATCAATGCACTGAAACATCACCAACTGGTCGAAGATGGTCAATTAGAAGGGTGTTACATTCATCAGCCTGTGCAAGGCAGTCAGCCAGATGACAAAGCCGTTTTAGAAGAGCGCCAAGCGCTGGAAAGCCAAGGATATAAGGTGGTTCAGGTTAAAGCGAAAGGCGGAACAACTACGTTTGCCGAGGCTATGCAAGAGCTTGCGAAAAAGACAGGCCACCAGCCAAAATAGTAAGTGACTTGGTAAACCAATATGGTCACTAGGTTCTATATCAAGAAAGCACCCTACCGACTACTGAGTCAGCAGGGTGCTTTTTTATTGACGGCCTTTTAACTGACTAATCTTGTTAACTTTTCTTACTGAGCTAAGTTACCGACCTAAGTTACTGACTCAGCTGACTGAACTTCGGCAAGCTCTTCACAAACCTCTGGTGTACATCCATATAAGTTTGCATATAGATTTCATCGATATTGTCACTACTCGGGAAGCTGGATGAGAAATCTACGTGGTTGCGGTCGATAGACAATTTAGCGGCCTCGACAATATGAGCGATGAACATTCTCGGATCTTCCAAGCCAATAGAGATACGCATTGTGGTCGGTTTGATGCCTGTTTCATTAAGCGCTTCATCACTGAGTTCTGAATGCGTAGTCAGGGCTGGGCACAGCGCCACGGTGTTGGTTTGCCCTAAGCTCACTTGCATGCCGATTGCTGGCTCAAGCATGTCGAAGAACTGTTTGAATCCATCTCGATTGATTGGCGCACGATCGCCGTTACCTTCCATATCGATTGTGAAAAGCGCCGCTGGCAAACCCAAGTACATGTTGTTCTGGCAGTGTTCATAGTTGTCACTGTCTGGCAAAGCAGGACACGATACGTTGATGTCAGGGTGAGCATCAAAGATCTTCGCGAGAGTCAGTGTATTAATCGTTTTTTGCACCACTCGCATCTCATACGTTTTCATACCATTGAGCACTTCAAACGCTTTGTCTGCGTCTAGGAATGCGCCCTTAATGTAGTACACATTCCAAAACAGCGTTTCGTTCCATGGAATGGTGACCTCATCGCCATTGGGTTTGGTGAAAATCACCTCATCTCCTTTTGGCACAAACATAGTCTCATTACGACCAATCACAACCCCAGCGGTTGTGGTGCCAGAACCCGCCAGTTCTTTGGTGTAGGAGTGAATCACATAATCTGGTCTTTCCATCACATCATCACGTTTTAGTACTGGATGCAGTAATGGTGTACCCACTGTAGAGTCGACAATCACATCCCAACCACGAACGTGACCAGCTTTACTGATGCTAGCAACATCTAAAACGTATCCATGCGGGTTACACGGTGACTCTAGGTAAACGTAAATCTTCTTACCTGCGGCCAGGCGATCCGCGTATTTATCGGCAACCTCATCAAGACGAGCCGCAAACTCATCACCTGAGTAACCATCGGCCCACTCTACCGCGACATTCAGGTTAGACGGCTTGCCAAACCAATCTTCCAACAACTGATAGGAACCGCCATAGATGTTGCGTGAGGCCAAGACAATGTCTTCATGCCCGAGTAAATGGCTCAACAACCCATCAATAGCCGCCATCCCCGAGTTAAAGTTCCACGCGAGGTACTCGTTGGCTCTAGAACCCGCCTCAATATCAACCATGTGATTAGCCAGTGAGATCGATGTTGGGTTAAGCAGTCGAGAGTAAATATCGTGCAGCGGCTCTTTACCGTTAAATGCATCTTCAATCCATTCTGTACAGGCAAATAAATAGGTCGCAGTGCGCGTAATAACAGGACTAGCAGAGAATATAGCAGCAACATTATCAAAGATAGGATAGGCACCTTTAGAGGCAAAGTTACCATTGTTAGTAGCAATAGATTGGTAGGTAGCGCGCATTGGGTTTTGTAGGTTATCGAGGATCTTAGCAATCTGGAATGACAAAAAGCGTTTGGCGTTAAACCAAGCGATTCGGTCACTTTTATCGAGCTCTGAAAGTCCATCAACGGTCAATGCCCAAAGATCGTGTGTCTTGGTATTGGCTTTGTACAGTGTCGTTGCCAGTTCAATCAGTGTGACGCCGTAATCACTATTTGGGTCGATACCAAAATGCTTTGCCTGCTCAATGGCAAGCGCTTCTGCTTGTTCGTGTTTGGTGGTTTTACGCAGCGGGCTAAGTTGAGTTGAAGTATTCATAATTCCTAAGTCATTCCATGCTTGTTGTTCCTCCTTTAATTTTAGTTTTGCTCCGGTGTTAAAAATTGCTATTTGCGAAGTAAGACATACACTTTGAGCAATAATATTGCCGAATACACTCCAATATTGATGGGATGTGCCAATGGACGAGATCGACAAGAAAATACTGGCTGAATTGCAAAGCAACGCACGGCTCACTAACCAAGAGTTGGCCGATCGAGTGGTACTTTCACCCTCTCCTTGTTTGCGCCGAGTTCGAGCATTAGAGAAACAGGGGATTATTCGCGGCTATCACGCCAGTGTCGACCAAGAAGCATGTGGCTTACCTGTGAATGTGTTTGTGTTGGTGAAACTTGAAAAGCCGACAGAAGAGAACATGCGAGACTTTGAACAGCACATCGAAGTGATTGACGAGGTGTTAGAGTGCTTTCTAATGACGGGCAATCACGACTACCTATTGCATGTAGTCAGTGAATCACTCAAAAGCTACGAGCAGTTCATCCGTAAGCAATTAACTCGCCTACCCAATATCGCTTCTATAGAATCCAGCTTCGCCTTCGGTCAGGTAAAAACTAAGACCAAGTTGCCAGTGAGGTAATTAGAAACGACTTAATTTGTCTGTGCTGAAGGCATTGGATAATCATCTCCAATCATACAGATAAGAGCGCCACCAAAAGCTTTTTCGTAACGTATTTTTCCTGTCGCATCTGAGCTTTCTATACTCGAACTGCCGTCCACAATCTTATTAATTTCTTGTGCGACTTTTGTTGGTACCAACCAGATACAAGCTGCAACAGAGCAAGTGGATGATGACGATTCGCAACCTGTCTCGGAGCTTCCTCTTATCCAAAGACTATCCTTTTCCATAAGCAGTAATTGCGTTGCTATGTAATCTGGGTGGTCGATGTACTGATCGCCACCTATCCATGTATCTTCATAAGGTAGGTACGGCCCTTTCCATGTGGATAAGCCCGGATTTGCAATTAAGTGATTGATGTTTAAGTAGCCGAAGTTCGTATCGGTATCGGAAGCAATAGGAGGCAGAGAGCCATTATCACGAGAATATTGCTCAGCGGCATCCAAAACAGTATTCAGTTGCCCGATCAAAAATGTTGCCTCATCGACACGGGAAATACGATTACCGATCTGGTTGTAGATAAAAAATGCGGCAATGAGCATGAGTAAACTAAACGATGCAAGTTTCCATTTTTCTATCTGACGCAAAAGTCTTAACATCTATTTTTTATCTCTCATCAAAAGGTTCTAATAACGCTATGGCTTCCCTTATAAGGAAAGATTATACCAGAGTAAAATCAAGCGTTTTGCATTGAAACTTACTTGTCCATGTCTGCGGAAAATAAGCCTAGCTCTAATGTGCCCAACTTCGATTTAGAGCCTCCCTAAAAACAAACAATCATCACACCCGACTTCACTGACTTAACCCTCAAATCAACCTTGTATTGAATTGCTCCGTAAAACAAACCAAAGCGATGGAAATCGATTCGAAGTGATCGTTTTATCGGACTGTCATCTAATTTTTGTACTTTGATATAACAAATAGCTCAAAAGTTATTGAGCGATCGTTCAATTATATCAAATTTTCCACTATAGTTGATTGGTCAAACAACTCACAACAAGGAAAAGTTATGAATCCAAATACCGAATCTCAATCAACGCCGACTCGATCTATCCCTCAAGAAGCATTTGATTGGTACGACGAATATGCACACGGCCTGATTGATCGCAGAGAGTTTATGGCTCGTCTATCTGGGCTAGCTGTACTTGGCTTAACCATGACGACGCTAACTTCTGCACTGATTCCTAATTATGCGCAGGCAGAGCAAGTCTCTTTCAATGACCCTTCCATCAAAGCAACCTACGAGAAGTTTCCTTCACCTAAAGGACACGGCGAAGGCTATGGTTACTTGGTTGTACCCAAAGAGTTAGAGGGCAATGCGCCTGTTGTATTGGTCATTCATGAAAATAGAGGCCTCAATCCATACATAAAGGATGTGGCAAGACGACTCGCAGCGGCGGGGTTTATTGCGTTTGCACCTGATGCACTCTATTCGCTTGGCGGGTATCCAGGTAATGATGATGAAGGTCGAACGATGCAGAAGTCGCTATCAAAAGAGAAAATCGAAGAAGACTTTATCGCAGCGGCAAACTTCTTGAAGTCCCATGAAAAAAGTAACGGTAAGCTAGGCGCAGTCGGTTTCTGCTTCGGTGGCTATATCGTGAATATGTTGGCCGCTGTCATGCCAGAGCAACTCGATGCAGGCGTTCCATTTTATGGTACTCCTGCCGCACCAGATTTAAGAAAAAATGTAAAAGGCCCCTTGCTCATCCAATTTGCGGGAATCGATAAACGCGTGAATGCGACTTGGCCAGATTATGAAGCCGAACTCAAAGAGAACGAAGCAGACTACACAGCTTACATCTATGACGGCGTGAACCATGGCTTCCATAACGATTCAACAGGCCGCTATGCTGAAGAAGAAGCAGAGTTAGCTTGGAAACGTACACTTGAGTTCTTTAACCAAAAGCTTTCTTAATAGTTAGCTTTACTGAACCCGTTTTCTTTAGATTCCGAGTGACTGCCCTATTCCCTACAAATCGAGTAGGAGGAGG
>NZ_JBFRPK010000015.1:0-77005 GCF_041471965.1 Vibrio sp. 10N.261.51.A3 | reverse complement strand
GCTCGGCGCACAAACAAAAAGGCAAAGCTCCAATGGGCTTTGCCTTTATCGTTTGTGGTAAGGGTATTCTTTGTTGTAACAATCACGAATCAAACAGGGGCTTATCACTCTTCTTGCTCTCTCTTTTCATTAAAACAAGTACCACAACCAACACAAATGCGGTGAGCTCAGCCAACGAACGAGTCAACCCCGATGAGATGATCGCTTGGCCTATCTGCAGTAAAACCGCAATGATGAGGGCAATTTTCATAATAAGACCTTATTCTATAATCCGTTATTTATATGGCTTATTATGATGGATGGTTATAAAGATAATAAATTCTGTTTTGAACTATCTAATTGCTAAATTAACTAACCTAACGCAACTGCCCTTCTAACCACTTAATAAAGGTTCTTACCTTAGGTCGTTTTTCCGTGCCTAACGGGCAGATTAAGTCATACCCTTGGTCTGTATCCATGCTCGGATAAGGTGTTATGAGCTCGCCAGTCTGAACATACTGCTTAACAAAATGATAGCGCCCCATCGCGACACCGATATTGCTGAGGGCACTTCTTACGCCCATATCCCGGTGGCTCACACAGTAAAATTGCTCAAACAAGTTCACATCTAAGCCGTGGTGTTTAATCCAACGCTGCCATACATCTGACCCTAGTGCATGAATGAAATTAATCCGGTGCAGCGATTCTAAGCCATCATCAAAGATGTCGTGTTCAGCCGCGTAACTCGGTGTACATACCGGAATATACTTTTCACCAAACAGGCGCTGTCGATGCATGTCTTTGAGATTTTCAGCACCATAGTAAATAGCGACATCGAGATGATTTTGATGAAAATCCTGCTCTTCTTGCGAGAAAATATTGAGATTAAACTTTGGGTATCGCTGTTTAAAATCAGCCAACCTCGGCAGTAACCAACTGTTGGCAAATGCAGGACTGGTACCGATATTGATCTGTCCATACAAGTCTGTGTTGGTAATGTCTTCGATCTCACCAAAAATAGAGCTTAACGACTTGGATAACGTTCGTTGAAAGCGCTGACCTTCTTCCGTTAGTTCCAGTTTACGAGTCCCTCGCACAAACAAGTTAAATCCGAGTTCACCTTCTAACACTTTGATTCGATGGCTAACGGCTCCCTGAGTCAAATGCAACTTTCTAGCCGCTAGCGTAAAGCTCATTTTCTCTGCAGTAACATTAAAAGTATGAAGATTTCTAAGTAAAGATTGATGGTTAGCCATACGAACTCATGCATTAAAAATTTTAATTCATACTACTACCCGTTTCGTTTGTTTGCATTAAGAAATAAGTTTTTAATAACCGCAGTTACTTAAAATCCTGCCTCGATCAATATTTGACTCCATACGTTGACGAGCAGAAACATTAAAAAAATTAATTACAAACTTAGGGGCACATATGAATATACTCGGGTATATGCAAAAAGTAGGTAAGGCATTGATGGTTCCCGTAGCCACACTGCCAGCTGCAGCAATCCTTATGGGGATCGGCTATTGGTTGGATCCTGTTGGTTGGGGTTCTGAAAGTATCTTAGCCGCATTCTTGATCAAATCTGGTGGCGCGATCATCGACAACATGGCGGTTCTATTCGCGGTGGGTGTCGCATTTGGTTTGAGCCGTGATAAGAATGGTTCTGCGGCACTGTCTGGCTTTGTGATGTTCCTCGTCGTCACCACGCTACTTGCTCCGGGCTCTGTTGCTCAGTTAATGGATGTTGAACTCAGTGAAGTGCCTGCGGCATTTGGCAAAATCAGCAACCAATTCGTAGGTATCATTGTGGGTATCATCTCTGCTGAGATCTACAACCGCTACTCAACGGTTGAACTTCCTCAAGCTCTAGCGTTCTTCAGCGGTAAGCGTTTGGTTCCTATCCTGACCTCAATCGCAGGTATGGCTCTCTCTTTTGCTCTACTTTACATCTGGCCAGCTGTTTACGACGCTCTGATCGTTCTGGGTATTAAACTAGAAAGCATGGGTGCGGTGGGTGCTGGTCTGTTTGGTTTCTTCAACCGTTTGTTCCTATCAGTAGGTATGCACCACGCTCTTTACCCTGTGTTCTGGTTCGACGTTGTTGGTATTAACGACATTCCAAACTTCTTAGGCGGCGCGCAATCTATCGCTAACGGTACGGGTATTCCAGGTAAAACTGGCATGTACCAAGCGGGCTTCTTCCCTATCATGATGTTTGGCCTACCAGCAGCAGCATTGGCGATGTATCACTGTTCTGATGCGAAAAACAAAAACCAAGTATTCGCAATCATGCTTGCGGCAGCTATGGCTTCATTCTTCACGGGTATCACAGAGCCACTAGAATTCAGCTTCATGTTCCTAGCACCCGTGTTGTTCCTACTGCACGCAGTATTAACAGGCCTATCGCTTTACATTGCAGCAAGCATGGAATGGATGGCAGGCTTCGGCTTCTCTGCTGGTTTCGTTGACCTAGTACTATCAAGCCAAAACCCACTCGCGGTTAACTGGTACATGCTACTGGTTCAAGGTGTGGTGTTCTTCGCGCTTTACTACGGTATTTTCCGCTTCGCTATCATCAAGTTCAACCTACGTACTCCAGGTCGTGGTGAAGAGATGGAAGCAGAAAAAGAAACTGAAACGCCAGAAGCATTGGCTAACCTAACCAACAGCTACATTGAAGCGGTTGGCGGTGCAGACAACATTCTAGAAGTCGATAACTGTATTACTCGTCTACGCTTAACTGTGAAAGACTCAGGTGCAGCAGACAGCGAGAAACTGAAGAAACTCGGTGCGGCAGGTGTGGTACCGGTTGGGAAAGGTGGTCTACAAGTTATCATTGGTCTAGGTAAGGTAGATAAAGTCGCTGAACAAATGAAGAAGGCACTCGCTTAACGCCAAATCTTGAATGACACGATAAATAATTAGAATTTGTGACGGCTTCACCACCGTCACAACCCCCTGAAGCGCAATTACGACTAGTCACCGTGTATTGCGCTTCATTTTATTGCTCTTCGCTCTATTTAGAACGGGTCTGCTGTAACCACTGCGCCAATCCAGCGCGCGAAACCTTAATACCATGTTGTTCCTGCTGAGGCATTCGATAATACTCAATAGGAAATTTGAACCGTTCAAGACGACCAGTTAACTGCTCGATAAACCACTCTTTGGTTGGCAACTCAGCACAATCGACAATCGCTGCAGGTCGAAATCCGAACTCATCATCTTCAATGGGAACAATAAAAGCCTGATTAACCTCAGACAATTGATTGAGTACTCGCTCAATTTCTTCGCAATGAATGTTCTCACCACCAGAAATGAACTGATTATCAGCCCGACCAATAATCGACACTTGCTCATCAACCCACTCTCCAAGATCTTTGCTATCAAACCAGCCGTTCTTATCAACTAATGGCGTCAATTTACCTTGATAGTAATACCCGGAAGCGAGCGTCTCGCCACCAATAAAGATACGTTGATCTTCAATTTTTAACTGGCGTTGATCGAGAACAATACCTGCAGTATTACTAGAATCAACGGGCTTCGCAGTCACTGTTGAAGCCGCTTCTGTCATGCCGTAGCCAAGCCATGTTTCGATACCCATTTGTTGAGCTTCAAGGCCAAGAGCTTCTGGAATATGGCTACCACCCAAAAGTACATGCGTTAAAGTAAGTGCTTGCTTACTCTTTAGTAATCGATGTAGCTGAGTAGCGACTAATGAAGCGTGACTGCATTCTTCTATATCGGTTTCAAGCTGGCCTGTGCCTATTTTGATGCAGCCACCAGCCGCTAACCAACGATGAACTATCGCCAGCCCCGACACATGGTACATAGGTAAACTCAGTAACCAAGTGTCACCTTGTTGATAACGAAACACCTCAAGCAACCCGACCGCCGAGCATAAATGCTGCTCAAGCGTGTGAGCCACTGCTTTGGGATTTCCGGTAGAGCCAGAAGTGAATACGATGCTCGCTAGATTTTGCGGATTGAAGTTGGAGTCTTGAGATGTCGTTATCCGATTATCATCACCATCAAACTTCAGTTCACTTAGGCAAGGCAAGGTCACCAACTGAGTATTCAAATCGGCAGTCTCTGATTGCTCTATTCCGCTATTGCCCAAGAGCCAAAGGTAGCTCTGTTGATCTGCTTGATATAAGGAATCGAGCTTTTGCTTCAGGCGTAAACTAGGCTGAGGCATCGTAAACGCACAAACCACACCCAAATTGAGTGCGGCAAGATAAACAGGGATCACTTCAGCTTGATTCTTACCAACAATCGTCAGTACATCACCTTCAGATAGGCCTTGATGAGATAGCTGTTGTTGGTACTCACTAACCAACACAAACACTTGCTGCCAAGTATAAGTGCGGTGAGTGGTCACTAACGCTGGTTGAAGTGGGTTTTGCTGCGCCCACTTTACCCAGAGCGGGGGATGATTAGATTGTGGGCGCATCATATGATAACCAAAAATAGATTAAGAACTTGTTAAGCTAACTAAATAGCCATTCAAATAGCTCGGTCTAAGAAGACCAAATCAATTGTTGCTTTTCAAGCGTAGAGACAGGCAACTGACAGCCCGGCCAAGAAACCTCTAGCTGCTGCTTGAACAAGCCAATCGTATCCAACCCCGGCACTTCATTTGGCAAATATTGCTGCGCCAGACGAGCAATCTGAGTCAGACCTAGGCTCGACTCAATGCTTGAGCTCAATACAGGTTTCATTCCAAGCTTCTGTGCTCGCTCAATGATTGCCACGCAACGCTCGACAGAACCAATAAGAGTTGGCTTGATCACGACTGCTTTAACACCAGTAAGGTCGCTAAGATCAAATTCCGGGCTGCGCACCGCTTCTTGCAGTGTCTCGTCCCACGCAATCGCCACACCATGGTCAATGGCAAAGGCCAAACTGTCTTCTGGCTTTTGGCAAGGCTCTTCGATAAAGCTTATACGCTGGCGCATTGACGGCGAAATGTATTTAATGAATTGCTTCGCTTTCTCTGGCTTCCACGCACGGTTGGCATCAAGTCTTAGAGTCAAATCAGGGATCGACTCAAGGAATAAGCTAACCAACATGCCATCGCGAATCGCTTCGTAGAGGCCGACTTTCACTTTCGCGACCTTCTCGCCTACCATCTCATTCAATACAGGAATCAGTTCATCTGGATCGCCTGTACACAAAGGCGCCGCTTGGTAGTTACCTTGAGCGTTAAGATCGCCTCGCAATTCCATCATCGCCATTGAAAAGCCAAACGCGACAGAAGGATACAGCTCGTCGAAAGGCGTTTGAGGCTTATTGTGGCTCCAAAGCTCTAATTCGTGTTGAAGCTGAATGCCAGCTTGTTCGGCATCTTCTTGGCTAAAACCGGGCAAAGGCGCAACTTCGCCAAAACCAGTTTTACCATCACACTCAAGTTGGATGATATAGCCAACACGTTCGTTCAACTTATTGTCACGAAGAACCACACCACTATCCATAGGTAATTGATAACGGTAAAGTTTAGCGTGACGCTGAGAATTCACTGAGTTCATAAAGTTTCCTAAAAAACGGGGAACATCAAAACAAAACGAGCCGCTATTAGCGACTCATTTTGAAGAGGAGAAAGACTATGGATTACGCGGGAACTTGTCGAAGTCCGGTCGACGTTTCTCGTTGAATGCGTTGCGGCCTTCTTGGCCTTCCTCTGTCATGTAGAACATCATGGTTGCGTTACCAGCCAACTCTTGTAAGCCTGCTTGACCATCACAGTCAGCGTTCAGTGCCGCTTTCAAGCAACGCAGTGCCATTGGGCTGTGTTGAAGCACTTCACGACACCAACGAACTGTCTCTTTTTCTAGGTCAGCAACAGGAACAACGGTGTTTACAAGGCCCATGTCCAGTGCTTCTTGTGCATCGTAGAAGCGGCACAAGAACCAGATTTCACGTGCTTTCTTTTGACCAACGATACGAGCCATGTAAGAAGCACCCCAACCGCCATCGAAAGAACCCACTTTAGGACCCGTCTGACCGAACTGCGCGTTTTCAGCTGCAATAGTAAGGTCTGCCATCATGTGAAGTACATGACCGCCACCGACTGCCCAACCCGATACCGCTGCGATAACTGGTTTTGGACAAGTACGAATTTGACGTTGGAAATCAAGTACGTTCAGGTGGTGTGTACCTGAATCATCTTGGTAGCCGCCGTAGTCACCACGGATACTTTGGTCACCACCAGAACAGAACGCCTTCTCACCAAGACCAGTCAAAATGATCACGCCTACTTTCTCGTCGTAACGAGCGTCAGCCAGTGCGTTGATCATCTCTTTTACGGTTTGTGGACGGAACGCATTGTGGACTTGAGGACGCGCAATCGTGATCTTTGCAATACCATCGTCAGATTTGTGGTACTGAATATCTTCGTATTGACTGCTTTCATCGCTCCAGTTAACTGCCGCGTAAAGTTCTTCTTCTGTGATGCCTACTGTTTTAGCCATGGTGATTCCCATTGTTCTATTAGAGACCACGACTAACGAGTAGTCGTGACGGTGTTGCTCTGCTTTTGATAGTGCTTGATACGAGAGAATCGCTCAGTCAGATTAACGACGACTGGCGATACATTGGATTATCAGGTTAGAAAACAGCTCGGGTTGCTCAAAATGAACATTATGACCCGCGTAATCCACCTGACTATATTCAAAGCCACTATTCTCAGCTAGCTCCATGAATTTACGATCTTTTTCTCCACATACATAATGCAATAAATGCTCATGAGATTTCAATGTGGCACGTAAATCCGGTTGCTTAGCTAACGAAGTAGATAACAACATATTTGCTACGGATACTCCAAGGTTACCACTACGCTTTATGACCAAAGTTTGTCTTTGCTCATGATTTAGTGAAGAAAAGACGCTTTGTTGATACCAATCGTCTAAAACATCTTCAATCGACTGCTGTGCAAAGCGAACAGCCCATTGCGTATCATGTACTAACCTTTGTGCTCTTTCTTCATCACATTCCAAGCCAAAGTTGCCACCTTCAATGATGACTTTCTCTAGGTTGAGTGCCTCAAAGCAAGGGCTTGTCACCCCATACATGGCGAGCCTTCCGCCCATAGAATACCCAATCACCACGATAGGATAATCGGCAGGAAGATCGTTGAGAGCCAGTTGGGATGTGATGCACTGGACAATTTTCTTACAGCAATGATCAAACCCTACCGGATCGATAAAGCGACTTTGTCCGTGTCCGGGTAAATCTATGCAAAGGAGAGGAAAATCCTCGAGGAATGGATGACATGCACTCCAATCATCCCCGCTTCCGAGTAAACCATGTAAGAAAACAAGCAAAGGTTTGTCAGAAGAATCTTGTACAGCTGGGTAATAATCGGAGTAAAGCATGTAAAGTCCTTAGGCTAATGCCTCGGTGAGCATTGAACTGAATTGTTTCAGCAAAGTAGACGCTTGTTCGGGAGGCGTCTTAACTTCCACGAGCAAGGTACCCTGACCCTGTTCGAAATGTTGTTCGATAATGGTTTGATAGCAATTCAAGGTTTCTGGCGCAGCGTATCCCAACTGGAATTGCGCAGCAGCGTGTTCAAAACTGAAACCATGAGGCATTTGATAAAGTGACTGTTTCTGCTGCTCTGGCACCGGCAATAAATCAAAGATCGCACCACCATCATTGTTGGTCACAACAATAACCATCGACGTTAAATTATGAGTCAGCAGAGCCAGTGAGTTGAGATCGTAAAGCAAAGAAGTATCGCCAATCAACATCAATAAGGGGTTCTGGTTGGCTTTTATCACTCCCGCAGCCGTCGCCACCAAGCCATCAATGCCCGATGCACCGCGGTTGCTGTAGACTTGAGTCGCAGAGATTGATGACAGCATATCCACCAGCCTTACCATCAAGCTATTTCCCACAAAAAGCTCTCTGCCCTTAAGTCTAGACGACAAGTCAACGGCAACGCTCAACTCTGTCAGTTGGTCGTTATTAGAGATTTGCGCCAACGCTAACTGCTGAACCGTATTCGCGACTTCCGCCAAAGATGCCGCCCAGCCAGCATGTTCTCCCAACAGCGTTGGTAGATGTTGCTCTGATAACCAATGTTCGATATCAGCGACAATATGAGTTTGAGGCAGATGATCTTGATTAATACGATGTGCATCTGGTGAAACCACGACATATTGCGTGCAATCGAACCAAGCCGCTTGTGACTTAACCCATTGGTTTAATCGCTTAGAAACAATGCGCTCACCAAACTGAAGAATGAAATCACACTGGTTGAGTTGCTCTTTGACTGAGTCACTCTGTAACCACAGATCATAATGCTTCCAATCACTGCTCACGCCCGATTGAGGATCACAGAAAATTGGCCAGCCCAAAGCCGAAGCAAACTGCTTGGCTTTAATTGCGGCTTCATTCTCGATAGAACCAATAATCACTGCGCCTTTACGAGCGACATAATCACTTGCTGAGACAGGCTGATCGATTAAATGACTGGGCAAATAAGTGTTCGAGTAAAGGCAGGTTGAAGCTCTCCAAGCTGCCACGCTCTTTGTATAATCCGCATACATCTCGGCGCTATTAGCGGAATAAAGCGGTTCTGGGAACGGACAGTTGATATGAATAGCCCCACCGACGCTGCGCTGTTTCGCCAGTGCGTTATCAACCGACGTCAAAAGCCAATTCAAAGAAACTTGTGTCGTTGGACTTGGAAGGTTTAGTGCCGTTTCAACGTGAGACGAAAAGATACCCTGCTGCTGAATCGCTTGATTGGCACCACAGTCGACTAAATCAATCGGTCGATCGGAGGTCAACAAGATTAGCTTTTCTCGCGTTAATCCAGATTCAGCGGTCGCTGGTAGAAGGTTAGCTACGGCAGTTCCAGAAGTAACAACCACCGCAACGGGTTTGTTGCTCGCTTTAGCTAAACCTAAAGCCAAGAAGCCAAGCCCGCGCTCATCAAAGTGCGTATGTAAGGTTAGCTTAGAGTTAGCTTCGGCTTCGAGTGTTAATGGTGTTGAACGAGAGCCTGGCGCGATGCAAACATGTTCAACACCGCTGCGGGCAAGCTCTTCAAGTAATGTGTTACACCAAACTCTGTTTAATACAGCTTGGTCGTGATTCATGACGCCACACCTAATGGTGGGTGATCAGAAATGAGACTGAGCAGAGTCGACATCTTCTTATTCAGCTCTTGCCACTCATGTTCGGCAACCGATCCCGGCACGATCCCCGCGCCAGCAAACAGTTGTACTTGATCGTTTACAATCAAGGCGCTTCGAATCGCCACGCAGAATTCCGCTCGCTGATGACTGATATAGCCTACAGAGCCTGCATACCAACCTCGTGCAAACGGTTCGTGTTCAAGAATGAAATCCATCGCCTCTTTACGAGGTAAACCCGCCACCGCAGCAGTTGGCTGTAAGGCAGCAAGCAACTGCACACCATTAACGCCATTGTTGAGCTGAGCATGGATATTGCGCTTCAAATGCTGCACCTTACGCAAGCGCACTAGACGCGCATCCTTTTCAACATGGACCGTTTGAGAATGAGGAGTGAGACGCTCAATAATGTCGTCGACCACATACTGGTTCTCGTTGAGGTTTTTGCTGTCTTGAGAAAGCCAGTTAGCCAGTTCCATATCCTCAGTAGCGTTCTCTCCGCGACCAATGGTTCCAGCAAGCGCTTCGGTATCGAGCTCAGTACCATGTCGGCTATATAAGCGCTCTGGTGTCGAGCCAATGAAACTGTGTTTAGAATCTAGCACCAACATAAAGTGGAAACTGTGGTGATTTTGCAGATAGCTGGCTTTAAGTAATTGAGCTGCGCAGATAGGCGCATCGAGCTGCAATGTAGTTTTACGCGCTAAAACGACTTTTTTGTACTCTTCGTCGCTAATGCCTTGCAGCACTTTATCGACAAGGTTGCCCCACTGCTCTCTTTCTGGAACGTGATTAATTTGTTCAATATGGGCAGACAAAGGCGCCAATATCGCGGCTTCTACAGAAAGTTTATTCAAAGCATTAATAGAAGAAACACGATCAGGGGACAAATTAACCGCCAACGACCAAGTATTGTCAAAGCGAATCAATTCAACCTGAGGAAGGAAAAAAAACGACTCCATGCAGCGACGGTTCTTTGCGGTGTGCCCGTCAAACGAGCGTCCACCCCAGATTCGTTGGTCTTCACCAAGAATCGCGTACGCGGGTGCAGGATCTGAAAACGTATGTAACTGTCCGAGCGCAACAACCTCTTCACGAGTGTCGCGTGACTGCCAGTAGAACTTAGGAAAGAGCGGTTGAGCATGAAGCCATTCTATAAATGCAAACGATGGTTTTTGCGTTAGAACTTCAACACAACGAACTTCGCTTGCTTGGGCATTTTGTACTCGCTCAATCAAAGCGGAGATAGTTTGCTGGAAATGTGACAAATCGACCTCGTTCACATCTAAATTATTATTATATTAGTTTGATACTTTATGGGCAGTACCCACTTAGATCAAGAATGTACTATATCTTTTCAACATTCCTGTGATTTTAAGCGATCCCGCCCCTTTATTCATCTTAGCCAATAACCAAGAAAGCGATTAATTAAAATTTAGAAAAGAGTGACAACAAAAAGGCTAAACGTGACACTGAAATGCGACATTCATCAGATTTTTATTCTATCAAACGCCATTTTGCGGTACTTTAATAAAGTATTTAAATTAATTTCAGGAAATCGGCAATGCAAAATATCGGGATGTCGTCAAAACTCAACAGCGTATGCTACGAAATCAGGGGGCCTGTACTCAAACATGCTAAGCGCATGGAAGAAGAAGGGCATAAAATACTGAAGCTTAATATTGGTAACCCCGCCCCATTTGGTTTTGACGCCCCTGATGAAATCCTTGTTGACGTAATCCGTAACCTACCGACATCTCAAGGTTACTGCGACTCAAAAGGCATCTATTCAGCCCGCAAAGCGGTTGTTCAGCACTACCAGAAAAAAGGCCTACGTAACCTTGATGTAGAAGACGTTTACATTGGTAACGGCGCATCAGAGCTTATCGTTATGTCTATGCAAGCGCTACTGGATAATGGTGATGAAATCTTAGTTCCCGCTCCGGACTACCCACTATGGACAGCGTCTGTTGCGCTTTCTGGTGGTACACCGGTTCACTACATGTGTGATGAAGATGCTGATTGGTATCCAGATTTAGACGACATGCGCGCGAAGATTTCACCAAAGACGCGCGGCATCGTTCTTATCAACCCGAACAACCCAACGGGCGCGGTTTACAGCCGTGATTTCCTACTACAAGTGGTTGAGATTGCTCGTGAGCACGGTTTGATCATCTTCGCCGATGAAATCTACGACAAAGTACTTTACGACGGTGCGGTACACACTTCAGTGGCGACACTTGCGGAAGACGTCCTAATGGTCACATTCAACGGCCTATCTAAAGCTTATCGTGTATGTGGTTTCCGTGGTGGTTGGATGTTCTTAACAGGCCCTAAACACCTAGCAAAAGGCTATGTCGAAGGGCTAGAAATGCTGGCCTCAATGCGTTTGTGCGCCAACGTTCCGATGCAACACGCTATCCAAACCGCACTCGGTGGCTATCAGAGTATCAATGAGCTGATTCTTCCAGGTGGTCGACTGCTTGAACAGCGCGACCGTGCATGGGAACTGATCAACAAGATCCCTGGCGTTTCTTGCGTGAAACCGAAAGGCGCAATGTACCTGTTCCCTAAGATCGACACCAACATGTACAACATCAAAGACGATCAGAAGTTTGTACTCGACTTCCTTAAGCAAGAGAAGGTGTTATTGGTTCAAGGTACTGGCTTCAACTGGCCGAAACCGGATCACTTCCGTATCGTGACTCTGCCGCACATCGAAGATCTAGAAATCGCAATTGGTCGTTTAGAGCGCTTCTTACAGACTTACAGCCAAGACGACCTCATCGAAGGTTAATGAGCACAAAGAAAGATGGCTACAATTTGCTGTTTTAAAAGACTTTAACTTGTATTCATTCACTTCTATGCTTAAAAGGCTCCTGTTTAGGAGCCTTTTTTGTATCCGCTGTCTCGTACGGTTTGAGTTAACATAAGATACGAGTGGAGCATTGTTTAAAAAGGACATTTATGAAACAGAGCCATTTCTTTGCCCATCTCGCACGCATGAAGCTAATTCAACGCTGGCCCCTGATGCGTTCGGTATCAAGCGAGAACATTTCAGAACATAGCCTACAGGTTGCTTTCGTGGCACACGCCTTGGCACTGATCAAAAACAAGAAGTTTGATGGTCAGCTTAACCCCGAGCACATTGCTCTGCTTGGCATGTACCACGACACCAGTGAGGTACTGACGGGTGATTTGCCAACGCCAGTTAAATACTACAACCCGGATATTGCACAAGAGTATAAGAAAATAGAAGCCGCGGCAGAACAAAGACTGCTTTCGATGTTGCCAGAAGAGTTCAGAGACGACTTCGCCCCCTTCTTAATATCTGGTACTGCGAGTAAAGAAGAGCAAAGCATCGTCAAGCAGGCAGATACTATCTGTGCGTACCTGAAATGCTTGGAAGAGCTCAGTGCGGGCAATCATGAATACGAGCAAGCCAAGCGCCGATTGGAAGAGACACTCGAACAACGCAAAAGCCCAGAAATGGACTACTTTCTCACCACATTCGCACCGAGCTTTGAATTATCACTAGACGAGATAAGCTAGCTGGGTATAAGTTGTTTTTAATTAGCTAAATAAAATCAATTTGATAGGTGCTATTTTGAATTCTCAACTCGAACCACCCTTTGTACTCGAACAAGAATGGCAGCATCGAAATGACGATGAACATAAAATAAGACGGGATGACCACCGCAGCCCGTATCAGCGTGACCGTGCGCGCGTGCTTCACTCTGCTGCTTTCCGTCGCTTACAAGCGAAAACCCAGATCCATGGCACCACGGTCAACGACTTTCACCGAACGCGCCTTACCCACTCTCTTGAGGCCGCTCAGCTTGGCACCGGTATCGTCGCTCAACTGAAGAAAAAGCAGCCCGAATTTCGAGACCTATTACCCTCAGACAGTTTGATTGATTCACTGTGTTTGGCTCACGACATCGGTCATCCACCCTATGGACATGGCGGCGAAGTCGCACTCAACTACATGATGCGCGACCACGGCGGCTTTGAGGGCAACGCTCAAACGTTTCGCATAGTCACACAGCTAGAACCTTACACTGAACATCACGGGATGAACCTATCTCGACGCACTTTGTTAGGTCTAATTAAGTACCCTTCTCTGCTGAGTGAGGTTCAAGCTAAATTGCAGTCTGAACCCGTTAAGCATCAACGACAACTCCGAGCTAAAGATTGGATGCCAGCAAAAGGCATCTACGATCATGATGAAGAGTTGTTTAACTGGGTGCTTGAACCGCTTTCAAGCAGCGACCAACAGCTCCTAAAACAGAAAAGAAAAACGCATACCGAGCCACTTGAGCACAACAAGACCAAATATAAGTCACTGGATTGTTCGATCATGGAACTTGCTGACGACATCGCGTATGGCGTGCACGATTTAGAAGATGCGATTGTGCTTGGCTCTGTGACCAAAGCTCAGTGGGTCGAATCGGCTTACCCTCAACTGAAAGAGATGGCCGACCCATGGATTTGTGAACACCTAGATTCAATTACAGAGATGCTTTTCTCTGGTGAACAGTATCGTCGAAAGGATGCGATTGGTGGGATAGTCAACGCACTGTTGACCAGTATCTCGATTAAGCGAGTGGAGGCTAACTTTGAGAATGTACTGTTGGCTTACAATGCGGTGCTCGAGCCGAGCATGGACGGCACACTCGATAAGCTGAAACACTTTGTCAGCGAGTTCGTTATTCAAGTGCCACAGGTTCAGGTCATCGAATACAAAGGTCAACAGATCATCATGGATATGTTTGAAGCATTCAGCGCAGATCCTGAACGCTTGCTGCCACTGCCCATCAAGAAGCAATGGCTACAACATCAAGATGAGTCTCGAAAAATGCGCGTGATAGCCGATTACATTTCATCGATGACTGATGATCTTGCGCAGAAAATGCATCAGCAACTGTTCTCAGCTCATACCGAGTTTTAATTCCTGACTCACTTTACTAAAACGGCTTAATCTAAGTAGTTTTTCTCAAACACGCCCGGCGGCATTTGATTGATTTGAAACTGAATCATTTGGTCAAATGCCGTTAGCAAAGGGCTAAAGTCGCCATCACGCTCTAACAAGCTAAGTAAATGATAGCCAGCTTCAACGGTTGAAAGGCTATTTTCACTGGGTGCTTTGCGAATTCGGTAATTACCCTTGAGATCTTTCGGTAAATGAACCGTGTTCAACGCATGCAAGTTACTCGATACTTGCCACATCTTGAATGCTTTCTTCCACGTGCCATCCAATAAAATCACACGCAGCTTCTTATTGGGAGATGTCGCCGACTCAACTGAAACGGAGTTTTCGCTTGGGTATAAAATCACATGTTGATACTGTTCATCGCACAACAATGCGTTGAGTTGTTCGTTGTCTGAAAAGTCTTCGCCAACAAACGTCACGCTGTTATTAAGAGATAACGAGAGAATACGCGCTGTTCCCATCGGACGATGCTCTTCTGATGGGTGCTGAAGAATGATAAGCTCAACATTCGATTCGAGTGGTGTAACCCACTGACAAATACAAGCTTTCAAAGCCTTGCTGCATTGGGGGCAATAACGAGACATGGATTTAATGTGTACCCTGTTTTAATTTTCATTTCACTTTTATGCGTCTTATTCCAATTTGAGCCAATACAAGCTTGGGTCGTTTGGGATAGCAATGCGATTGCCGATAGGCAATGGTGGCGAATCCTAACAGGAAACTTTTCACATACCAACTACTCGCATCTTCTGATGAATCTAGCAGGCTTGTGGATCATCAGCTACCTGTTTCAACCGAGTAAAAAACAGCTTGTTGTTGCTTTGCTTGTGATCAGTTTAGTGACTGGCGTCGCTCTGTTGTTTTCAAGTATTCAGATCTACGTTGGCCTATCGGGCACTTTGCATGGGTTGTTTGGCTTATTCGCGCTCAGAGAGGCTTTAAACGGCAGGAAGTCTAGTTGGCTGTTAGTATTCGGATTAGTCGCTAAAATCGCTTGGGAGCAGCTTATTGGCCCTTCTAGCACGACTGGTGAACTGATTAATGCTCGTATCGCGATTGAAGCCCACCTAGCAGGTGCATTGGCCGGAGGCTTCATATCTATCGCTTCATTTCTAACAAGTAGAAAAACGGGTCAAAGTTGAATTCTTTCGCGGTTCTTTTCAACCGTCGCTTCACCTATCCCTTTGACACTCACCAAATCATCAGCAGTAGTAAATGCCCCGTTCTGATCTCTGTAATCGACGATTTCTTTGGCTTTCTTGTCACCCACGCCAACCAATAGTGCTGAAAGTTCTTCTGCCGTCGCGGTATTGATGTTGACCGTAATCTCAATGCCTTCGTAAAGCTCAGCCTTGGTTGGGCTGTCTGCAAACACGGCAGGGCTTAAGAGCATCAGAAATGAAAGAATTAGTGTTGAATATATCGTGCGCATAAATAGTTCCTTTGTTCAAAAAACGTAACTTATGCATTTGCCGCGCTAGATAACACAATCACCAGATAAAAATAAAGCGGATCACCTAAGTGACCCGCTTCGTTATACATCTTATTTTCATCAGCTTGTTTGTTGGCTCACAAATCTGAATTAAAGCCTAACAATCACGTGTTGATTTCAGTAGTAAGCTCTAACTTGAGCTTGCTACTGAGGTAATCAAACGCTTACTGACCTTGACCCACTACGTAGTATTCAACGTCTGCGTTTTTACGAAGTACGTTTAATACGTTAGTCAGGTCTTGCTGGTTACCAACTCGCTCCAACTGTGCACCAATTTGAGTGCTGTAGGCTGGGTTGATCTCAGCCGTTACTTTAGAAAGCTCAACAACAACGATATTACCGTCTTGGTCTTTAGATTGACCGAACACAGCTTGACCTGCTTCTGGTTTCGCTAGAGCGAATACAGATGCCGCTAATGGCGAGTTACGGTCAATCGTTTCAAGTTCAGTGAACTCAAGGTTGTTGTCCGCTAGTACTGCTTCATTGCCTTGCTCAAGTTCGTTCACTAGAGAAACACCTAGCTCAACCGCTTGCTGCTCTGCTTGTACAGCAGACAGTGCAGCGACAACTTGATCTTTCACTTCAGCTAGAGGAAGAACTGTCTCATCACGAGTCTCTTCTACACGAACAACAATTACGTGCTCAGGTGCAACTTCGATAACTTCCGAGTTTAGACCGTCTTCTTTCACTTCAGGGCTCAAGATAGCTTGCATAACTGCAGGCGTCATCAGAACTTCTGGAGCGTCAACTTGAGAGATGAAATCTGTCGTTGTGATCTTCGCGTTGATAGCTTCTGCAGAATCAACTAGAGAATCTGGGAATTCAAACGCTACTTTTTCTAGCTCAGTTTGTTGCTCGTAGAACTGATCAACTGCGTGTTGGTCTAGAAGCTCTGTCTTAATCTCTGCCGCTACTTCAGTGTAAGGCTGAGCTTGAGACGCTTTTAGTTCGTCTAGCTTGATGATGTGGTAGCCGAAATCAGATTTAACTAGGCCAGTAGTATCGCCAATATTCTCAAGAGCGAAAGCCGCGTCTTCGAATGCAGGGTCCATAACATCGCGCTCAATCCAACCTAGGTCACCGCCAACGTCTGCACTACCGAAGTCGTCAGATTTCTCTTCCGCTAGCGTAGCAAAATCAGCGCCTGCATTTAGCTCGTCTAGGATTGCCTGAGCTTTCGCTTCGTCATCGCCTTGAACTAGGATGTGGCTAACTTTACGTTGCTCTTCCGTTGAGTACTTGTCTAGGTGCTCTTGGTAGTATTTCTGTGCTTCTTCATCGCTTACTTCAAGCTGAGACTTAAGCGCTTCAGCAGAAAGCTCAATGTAAGATACCTTAGCTTGCTCTGGACGAGTGTAAGCTGCTGGGTTCTCTTGGTAGTACTGTTCGATTTGCTCGTCAGTTAACTCGATGTCTTTTGCAAGGTCAGCAACAGACAGTGTCACTGTGCGAATGTCACGAGTTTGTGCGATAAGCTTGCTCTGAGTATCGATTTCGCCCTGAAGAACGAATTCGCTGCCTTGAAGTGCAGTCACAAGCTGGTTGCGCATTAGGTCACGACGCATGTATTCAGCGAAGCTCTCTGCGCTGAAACCTGCACGACGTAGTGCCGATTGGTAAACTTCTTGGTCGAATTGACCCGCCGTTTGGAACTGAGGCATTTCTAGAATCATGGTGCGGATTTGAGAATCACTGATTCGTAGGCCTAGAGACTCAGCTTGCTGCTCAAGCAGTACGTCATTGATCATGCGATCAAGTACTGATTTACGGAAAGACTCTACGTAAGCAGGGTCTGCAAGCATTTGCGCGAAGTAATCGCCAAGTTGAGACTGCATACGATTACGTTCGTTTTGGTAAGCCTGTTCGAACTCACCACGAGCAATTTCTGTGTTGCCAACTTTAGCTGCTGCGTTGTTACCGCCACCGGTGATGTAGCTGCCTACACCTGCGAATACGAATGACAGGATAATCAACCCAAGGATAATTTTTACCGCGATGCTATTCACGCCTTCGCGTAATCGATCCATCATAATTTAAGTGCTCTCCGGATATGAAGCATTGGCTTCAAAATAAAAATCTATTCACGCGATATTATCAGAAAAAGAAATGCGCATCAGTAGGATGCGCATAATTTAAATAAGTTCAATGTGCTTTGTACACATACTGTTTAAGAATGAAACATCATTTTTCAAACAGTAAACGCATTTTACTGCCTTCCCCTCTTAAATGGAGGTTTCAGCAGTGAAAATTAGTTACATGCGTCTTTAAGTGCTTTACCCGCTTTGAAGCCAGGTACTTTAGCTTCTGCGATTTGGATCTCTTCACCAGTTTTTGGGTTACGACCTGTACGAGCAGCACGAGTACGAACACTGAAAGTACCAAAGCCAACAAGTGCAACTTGGTCACCAGATTGTAGCGTTGTGCCAACTGCTTCGATGAATGCGTCTAGAGCGCGGCCAGCTGAAGCTTTAGAGATGTCTGCGTTTTCTGCGATTGATTCTACTAGTTGTGTTTTATTCACTGTTTTTCCCCTATGTGTCATCTGTGACTACTTCTGATGACTGTACGTTCCATTTTGGTTTTAATTTAGCCGAAAGCCTTATTGCAAAAGGGCTGCCGCTTTGATCAATAACTTAGCGTCCAAAAAAAACGCTGACAAGCCTTTTCGGGCCTATCAGCGTAATTCTTTACTTATTTTTGCTATGCATCACTATTTTTTCACGTCAAACTCGACCCCTGACGGATCTCGTTCTAGCGCGACTTTGAGTACTTCATCAATCCACTGAACCGGGATCACCTTCAAGTCAGCGATTACGTTGTCTGGAATCTCTTCCAAATCACGCTCATTGTCTTTAGGGATCAGTACAGTTTTGATGCCGCCACGGTGTGCAGCAAGCAGTTTTTCTTTCAAGCCACCGATAGGTAAAACTTCACCACGAAGGGTAATTTCACCTGTCATACCGACCTCTGCTTTAACCGGGTTACCCGTCAAGCTAGAGACAAGTGCAGTACACATTGCGATACCCGCACTCGGGCCATCTTTCGGTGTAGCACCTTCTGGTACGTGAACGTGAATGTCACGTTTTTCGTAGAAATCTGAGTTGATACCCAGTTTTTCAGCACGAGAACGAACCACTGTCATTGCCGCTTGAATCGACTCTTTCATCACGTCGCCAAGTGAGCCAGTTTGCGTTAGCTTACCTTTGCCCGGCATTGCTTCGGTCTCGATAGTCAGTAGATCACCACCCACTTGAGTCCACGCTAGGCCTGTTACTTGACCGATACGGTTGCTTTCATCCGCTTTACCGAAGTCGTGGCGTTGAACACCTAAGTACTCTTTCAGGTTATCAATGTTAACCGTTACAGACTTAAGATCGCTGTCTAGCAAGATGTTCTTCACTGCTTTACGACAGATCTTTGAGATTTCACGCTCTAGGCTACGTACACCCGCTTCACGCGTGTAGTAACGAATGATGCCGATGATTGCAGAGTCTTCAATCTCAATTTCATGAGGCTTAAGACCGTTGCGTTGAACTTGCTTGTCCAGTAAATGGCTCTTAGCAATGTTCAGCTTCTCATCTTCTGTGTAACCAGATAGACGAATCACTTCCATACGGTCCAGTAGAGGCCCAGGAATGTCCATCGAGTTCGATGTTGCCACGAACATAACATCTGACAGATCGTAATCTACTTCTAGGTAGTGATCGTTAAATGCGTTGTTTTGTTCTGGATCTAGAACTTCTAGAAGTGCTGAAGATGGGTCGCCACGCATATCAGAAGACATCTTATCGATCTCATCTAATAGGAACAGTGGGTTCTTAACACCAACTTTAGACATCTTCTGGATCAGTTTACCCGGAAGTGAACCGATGTACGTACGACGGTGACCACGAATCTCAGCTTCATCACGAACGCCACCAAGTGCCATACGCGTGTACTTACGACCCGTTGCCGCAGCAATCGAACGACCTAGCGAGGTTTTACCTACACCAGGAGGACCAACAAGACAAAGGATTGGGCCTTTTAGCTTGTTGATACGGTTTTGTACTGCCAAGTATTCAAGAATACGTTCTTTAACACGCTCTAAGCCGTAGTGGTCTTCGTTTAAGATCTCTTCCGCTTTCGCTAGATTCTTTTTCACTTTTGAACGCTTAGCCCAAGGAACGCCCACCATCCAATCAATGTAGCTACGTACTACTGTTGCTTCAGCAGACATTGGCGACATCATTTTCAGTTTTTGCAGTTCTTGCTCGGTTTTTTCACGAGCTTCTTGAGGCATCTTAGAGTCTTCGATCTTCTTCTTCAGAGTCTCGAATTCATCAGGAGCGTCGTCCATCTCGCCAAGTTCTTTCTGAATCGCTTTCATTTGCTCATTCAGGTAGTACTCACGCTGAGATTTTTCCATTTGCTTCTTAACGCGGCCACGAATGCGTTTTTCAACTTGCAAGATGTCAATTTCTGACTCCATTTGGCCCATCAAGAATTCCAGACGTTCAGTCACATCTAAGATTTCTAGAACGTGCTGCTTGTCTACCAGTTTAAGTGGCATGTGTGCAGCAATCGTATCAGCAAGGCGAGCTGCCTCATCAATACCGTTCAGAGATGTTAGAACTTCTGGTGGAATCTTTTTGTTCAGCTTAATAAAGCCTTCGAATTGATTGATCGCGCTGCGAACAACCACTTCTTGTTCTTTTTCGTCAAGTTCTGAGGTTACAACGTATTCTGCGTCCGCTAAGAAAAACTCACTTTCTTTGAATTGGTGAATTTTTGCACGCTGCTGACCTTCGACAAGCACTTTAACAGTACCATCAGGGAGCTTTAGTAACTGAAGAATGGTAGCGACAGTTCCTACTTTAAATAGGTCGTCAATTGAAGGCTCATCAGTGTCCGCTTCTTTCTGCGCTACAAGTAGTACTTGTTTGTTAGCTTCCATTGCCGATTCAAGGCAAGTAATCGATTTTTCACGACCAACAAACAATGGAATAACCATGTGTGGGTAAACCACTACATCACGTAGAGGTAGCACGGGGATTTCGATACGCTCGGAACGTTCCAAGTTCATATATTTCTCTCTTCCGCTTTAACTTATAAAGCAGTATATGGGGCTTAAACGACTGGATTCAATGGAAGAATAAAAAAAAGGAGGTAATTGCTTACCTCCTTTTTCAATTTGAGTGACTTGTCTAAAAAAGACCTACTCTGCAACAGCTGCTTGGTTATCTGAGTTGCTGTAAATTAATAGTGGTTCTGACTCACCATTAATTACCGACTCATCAATCACAACCTTGCTTACATCAGTTGAAGATGGCAGTTCGTACATAGTTTCTAGTAGAACACCCTCCAAGATAGAACGTAGACCACGAGCACCTGTTTTACGGTTCATTGCTTTCTTAGCAATGGCACGTAAAGCATCTTCACGGAATTCTAACTCTGTATCCTCAAGCTCAAATAATGCTGCGTACTGTTTTGTAAGTGCATTCTTTGGCTCACATAGGATTTGGATTAGCGCTTCTTCATCAAGCTCTGTCAGTGTTGTTGTCACAGGTAGACGACCAATGAATTCTGGAATCAGACCATATTTCACTAGATCTTCAGGTTCTACTTGAGTGAACAATTCACCGATAGTTTTGGTTTCATCTTTTGAACGCACTTCTGCGCCAAAGCCGATACCTGAACCTGTTTCTACACGCTGTTCAATCACTTTATCTAGGCCTGCAAACGCACCACCACAGATAAATAAGATCTTAGACGTGTCCACTTGCAAGAACTCTTGCTGTGGATGCTTACGACCACCTTGAGGTGGAACTGAAGCTACTGTACCTTCAACAAGTTTTAGTAGAGCTTGCTGTACACCTTCACCAGACACGTCACGCGTGATTGATGGGTTTTCAGCTTTACGAGAAATCTTGTCGATTTCATCGATGTAAACAATGCCGCGTTCCGCTTTCGCTACGTCGTAATCACATTTCTGAAGCAACTTCTGGATGATGTTTTCAACATCTTCGCCCACGTAACCCGCTTCGGTTAGTGTTGTTGCGTCTGCCATTGTGAAAGGAACGTCTAGGAAACGAGCCAATGTTTCAGCCAGTAGTGTTTTACCACTACCAGTAGGACCGATAAGAAGAATGTTACTCTTACCTAGCTCTACGCCTTCAGCTGTCGTATCACCATTACGTAAACGCTTGTAGTGGTTATAAACTGCAACTGCTAGCACTTTCTTCGCGTATTCTTGACCGATTACATAGTCGTCAAGATGCTCACGAATCTCACGCGGCGTTGGCAGCGATTCCGATTCTTTCTTAGGAAGAACATCTTTAATTTCTTCACGAATAATGTCGTTACAAAGATCGACACATTCATCACAAATGTAAACAGAAGGACCTGCGATTAACTTGCGAACTTCGTGTTGGCTTTTGCCACAGAAAGAGCAGTAAAGCAGTTTACCGCTACCACCCTCTTTGCTTTTATCTGTCATTCGCTAACCTCTTAGCCTTAACTCTCTATGCTTGAGTGTATATCAATTTGAATCACTTTGCGTTAAACAATTGCCCTGCAATTATTGACCGCGGTGATTAAGAACTGAATCCACCAAGCCGTATTCTACTGCTTGATCAGCAGACATGAAGTTATCACGATCTGTATCGCGCTCAACAACTTCTAGAGGCTGACCTGTGTGCTCTGCCAATAGTTTGTTTAGCTTTTGTTTGATCGTTAGGATCTCTTGCGCGTGAATTTGAATATCAGACGCTTGGCCTTGGAAGCCGCCAAGTGGCTGGTGAATCATTACACGTGAGTTTGGAAGCACGTGACGCTTACCAGGAGTACCACCCGCTAGTAAGAATGCACCCATAGAGCAAGCTTGACCCATACATACTGTGCTCACGTTTGGCTTGATGAACTGCATTGTGTCGTAGATAGACATGCCTGCTGTTACGCTACCGCCAGGTGAGTTGATGTAAAGATAGATATCTTTGTCTGGGTTTTCTGATTCCAAGAAAAGCAGTTGAGCCACGACAAGATTTGCCATGTGGTCTTCCACTTGACCTGTTAAGAAAATGATACGTTCTTTTAATAGACGAGAATAAATATCGTAAGAACGTTCACCACGGGAAGTCTGTTCAACCACCATAGGAACTAGTGCGTCCATAATCGATGGCATTGTATTTTTTTCTTGGTAGCTCATATTCTTATGTCCCTAAAATAAATGGCCCGAATGATTAAATCATACGGACCATTGTTAGCAGAATTGTTGACCGTACGTCAACCCTCTACGTCAGATATTACTATATTAAGCAGGTTGCTGATTCATTAGCTCGTTGAAGCTAACTTCTTTATCAGAAACTTGAGCTTTAGCGATGATTGCATCAATAGCTTGCTCTTCTAGAGCAACATTGCGCATGTTGTTCATCATTTGCTCGTTTTGCTCGTAGTAAGCAATAACTTCTGTTGGATCTTCGTATGCTGTAGCCATCTCTTCGATGATAGCTTTAACTTTCTCGTCGTCAGCTTTTAGCTCTTCAGTCTTGATTACTTCACCAAGAAGAAGACCTACAACTACGCGACGTTTAGCTTGCTCTTCGAACAGCTCACGTGGAAGTTGGTCAGCAGCTTCAGTGTTGCCACCGAAACGTTGAGCAGCTTGTTGACGTAGAACACCGATTTCTTGATCGATAAGAGCAGAAGGTACGTCGATGTTGTTTTCGTTAACTAGACCGTCGATAGCTTGCTCTTTGATGCGGTTCTTAACAGCTTGCTTAAGCTCACGCTCCATGTTCTTACGAACTTCAGCTTTAAGACCTTCAACGCCGTCAGCAGCGCCGAACTTAGAAACGAATTCTTCGTTTAGTTCTGGAAGTTCACGAGCTTCAACTTTGTTCAGCTTGATAGAGAACTTAGCTGCTTTACCTTTTAGGTTTTCAGCGTGGTAATCTTCTGGGAAGTTTACGTCGATTTCGAATTCCATACCTGCTGTTTTACCAACGATACCGTCTTCGAAGCCAGGGATCATGCGACCAGCGCCCATCTCTAGTGGGAAGTTCTCAGCTTTGCCGCCTTCAAACTCTTCACCGTCGATAGAACCAACGAAGTCGATAGTTGCACGAGAACCAGCGTCAGCAGCAGCTTCAACTTCAGTCCAAGTTGCTTGTTGCTTACGTAGAGTTTCGATCATCTCTTCAACGTCAGCTTCTTTAACTTCTACTGCTGGTTTCTCAACAGTGATGTTTTCTAGACCTTTCAGCTCAACTTCTGGGTAAACTTCAAAAGTTGCGTTGAATACTAGGTCAGCGCCTTCGTTGTTTTCAACTGGTGCGAAAGTAGGTGCGCCAGCTGGGTTGATTTTCTCTTTAACGATCGCTTCGATGAAGTGACGTTGCATTACTTCGCCCATCACGTCTTGACGTACTGCTTTGCCGTACATTTTAGCAACCATCTTCATTGGCACTTTGCCTTTACGGAAACCATCGAAACGACGGTTTTTCGCGATGTTGCGTAGTTCAGCTGTAACTGCATCTTCGATGTTAGCAGCAGGAACAGTAATATTAAGACGGCGCTCTAGGCCTTCTAGCGTTTCAACAGTAACTTGCATTATATAAACCTCAAAACTGGCTCAGTAATCTGAGCATATGAGCCGTAACTTAGCTTTAATTCAAAAGCAGACGTTGTTGGCTGCATCCTTGTGTAGTGCTCTATCCGAACACCTAATTTAAAATCGAGCATTGATGTCTGAATTGATTATTCAACCAAACACCAGACTAATCAGCGATATCTTCGTTCTTCACACGTCGATTAAAACGCAATAAAGCTTGTTTTCAGAAACAAGAAAGGTATCTCCGATTAGCCTCAGGACAGAAATTTTAGACGCGACATTCTAGCGATCTGTTTAATCTCTGTCGAGCCGTTCACCTCTGCATGATGATGAATGCTCTAAATTCGTCCAACTAAGTGATACAAAAACGATCAAATCATCACTTAGCACAACAGAAATGGGGACAATAGCGACTTTTTCAAGGGAATCGAGGGCTTTTTTTGCTAAAAACCTTAAAAAGAGATCTTGCTCTTGTTTTACCCCTCAGAGTCGATAACTTTTTCAACAATCCCCGTTACAAACCCTTAACCTACATCCATCTGTTCACTCTCTGCTTTCAGCAAAAACTACCGCTATTTGCTACCATAAACGAGAGAAGACAGGCTTGATTGTTTACCAAAGAAATCAGCGGAGAGCCTTCATGTTTCAAGCTTTTAAAATCCCAATACTGTTAATGGTCACATACAGTTTACTGATGGTGTTTGGCGGTCATTGGGTGTGGAGCACGAGCCATGAAAGTTTGTTAAATGATCATCAATCTAAGCTGGACCGCTTTTCTGTTCATATTTCAAGCCAATTGGATAAGTTCGCGCACATTCCCGAGCTGCTTTCAAAAGACAAAGAGCTGGTCGATGCCCTGCACTCTCCAAGTAACTCTGCGCAAATCGAACTCACTAATCGTTATCTAGAGCACGTAAACTCGGTGATTCAAGCATCCGACACCTACCTACTAGACAGTATCGGCACCACCATTGCAGCCAGTAACTGGAATCAACCGCGTTCTTTTATTCGTCGTAACTTTGCTTTCCGCCCCTACTTTCAAGAAGCGATTATTGGCAATGAAAATCAATATTTTGCGCTAGGTTCAACCTCTGGAAAGCGAGGCTATTATTATTCTTACCCCGTCTCCTATGCCGCCGAGATTATTGGCGTCATTGTCGTAAAGATGGATTTATCGCTGATTGAAGCAAGTTGGAAAGGCAAACAGAGTTTTTTTGTTGCTGACGATAAAGATCAAATTGTATTTATGTCGAGTAACCCTGAGTGGCTGTTCAAAAGCCTTCAGCCGCTAAGCGAAGTACAACACACTCGAATTCAAGAAAGCAGGCAGTATCTCGATACAAAAATAGAAAGCCTGCACTTCTCCGGCGATTTAGACAGTGCCACCAGTCGTATTGAGTCGCCACACAAACTCGTCCAAGAGCAGTTCTTTAGTTCTTCGCGTTTCCTAGCCGAACCAAGACTCACCATACGGGTATTTTCTCCAACCCACTTAGTTTGGTGGGACTTGGTTGCTTACCTTGTGGTTTTGAGCCTAATCTTTGCGATTATTTATCTAACAATGCAGCTCAACCACCATAGACAACAAAGACGAGCACAGATAGACAGGCTGCAATCCGAAGCCAAGCAAAAACTCGAATTTCAAGTGCTTGAACGTACATCGGAGTTACATGTTGAGATCAAACACCGTATCGAAACCGAGCATGTTCTGAGGCAAACCCAAGACGAGCTCATCCAAGCCGCCAAACTAGCAGTGCTAGGGCAGATGTCAGCGAGCATCAGTCACGAACTGAATAACCCGCTTGCCGCGATTCGCAGTTATGCCGACAACGGCCGATTGTTTCTTGCCAAAGAAAAAACCGATCGTGTCGATGACAATCTATCGCGAATCTCGGCACTCACTGATCGTATGGCGAAAATCAGCCACCAGCTTCGCTCGTTCGCCAAAAAATCTACTGCGGAAGAGCTACACACCTTACAAATACTCCCAGTTTTACATTCATCGAAAGAGCTGATGAAGCCACAACTCAAGAGCGAGCGAGTTAAGGTCAACGAACTCCCTGAGACCTTTGATGCTTGCGTGCTCGCCAACGCCATTCAACTGGAACAGGTGATCATTAACCTGCTGACCAACGCGATTCAGGCGGTGGAACAACAAGATGACAAACAATTAGCTATTCTGTTAGAGATTAGAGAGTCCGACCATCAACAAGCCCAGACCTTGCTGATTCATGTCGATGATAATGGTCCCGGCTTCACCTCCCCTTCGAACGGACACTTTTTTGAACCCTTCCATACCACCAAGAAAAACGGACTTGGACTTGGGCTATCGATTTCTCAACAAATAATCAACGGAATAAATGGCAAGCTCGTTACCGGTAGTAGCCCTCAAGGCGGTGCTCGAATCAGCATAGAGTTGCCCATTGTTGGACATGAACAGCAAACAAAAACTCAGCAATAACCAGAATACAAAGAAGTAAAGGAATCACTATGTGTCACGTCTATTTCATTGATGATGAATCCGATCTAAGAATGGCGATTGAACAGAGCTTCGAGCTCGCCGACATTGATGCCGAATTCTTTCCCGATGCGGAGTCTGCTCTGCTCGCGATTCAAGAAAACGGCTTACCTCACGTGATCATCACTGATATCTGTCTACCAGGTCTATCCGGGCATGATCTGCTCAACACCGTGATGCACAAAGACAAAGAGATCCCCGTGATCATGATTACTGGTCACGGCGATATTTCAATGGCCGTTCAAGCCATCCAATACGGCGCCTATGACTTCATTGAAAAACCTTTCGCTAATGAACGCCTAATCGAAACCACTAAGCGAGCGATAGAAAAACGTCAGCTCACACTAGAGAACCTTGAGTTAAAACGTTCACTCAAAGCCAGCCAAGCGCTCGGCCCTAGAATCATTGGTGATACGCAATCCATGACTGAGCTGCGCTCCATCATCACCCATATTGCCGACACCAATGCCGATATATTATTGTTTGGCGAGACAGGTACAGGTAAAGAGTTAGTAGCACGTTCTCTGCATGAACAAAGCAGCCGTCGAGAGCAAAACTTTGTCGCGGTCAACTGTGGTGCTGTTCCTGAAAACCTGATTGAGAGTGAACTGTATGGCCATGAAAAAGGGGCATTCACGGGCGCAGAAAGCAAGCGAGTGGGTAAATTCGAGTTTGCTCAAGGCGGAACTCTATTCTTAGATGAAGTTGAATCCATGCCGATGCAGGCACAAATTCGCCTATTACGCGTCTTACAAGAACGCGTTATTGAGCGAGTTGGTTCAAACGGTTTAGTGCCACTAGATATTCGAGTGATAGCAGCAACCAAAGTCGACCTAAAGAAAGCCGCTGAAGAAGGCTCTTTCCGCCAAGATCTCTATTATCGACTCAATGTTGTGACCTTAGATTTACCGCCGTTAAGAAGCCGACAAGAAGATATCCCAGCACTCTTCCACCACTTCTTACTGGTCGCTGCGGCGCGTTATGGCAAGACTGCCCCTGCCCTTCCACAAAAGGAGCTGCACGCACTTTTGGCTCATGACTGGCCGGGAAATGTTCGAGAATTACGTAATACTGCAGAGCGTTTTGTACTTTTAGGTAAGCTTTCTCACTTATCAGACAGCGCCACTGAAACTACTCAAGAACTGTCTTTGGCAGAATTGGTATCTGACTTTGAAAAAAACACGTTGAAGCAGGCACTTATTGAATGCAATGGCAGTATAAAAGAGACCATGGAGAGGCTGCAATTACCGAGGAAAACCCTCTACGATAAGATGCAAAAGCACCAGCTAACGAAAGAATCTTATAAGGTAGAACCAAACTAAATTAGATTTGGGAGCAAGATCACCTATACTTATTTCGACAACAGGATGTTATGCAATAAATATTATAAGGAAGTGGTTATGGGTGAGAAAACAAAAGTGCCATCGATTACCGATACTTTCGAGATAGATGGTATTTTTTATGCTGACAATCATGTCGATCTACACACGCCAGAATTAGAGGCAAAACGCGCTTTGTATGAGCAGATAAAGCCTCATTCAAATCGTGGCAGAAATATAGATGAGGAGGTCTAGCGACCTCCTCATTTTTTATGGATTAAATTCCATGTCAGTGAATGACTCAAATAGCTACTTGGTTATGATCTCTGGTCCCATCAAGGTGGTTGGTAACCATGTTGATACCCAAGGTACGTAAGTGACGATAATCAGGAATAAGAACATCACCCCAACCCACGGCAATGCGGCTTTTACCACGTTCATCATCGACATCTTCGCGACACCTGCGGTCACAAACAAATTGAGCCCGACAGGCGGCGTTATCATCCCTATCTCCATGTTCACCACCATCATGATACCTAGGTGAATTGGGTCGATACCGAGCGCAATTGCAATTGGGAATACCAAAGGAGCAACGATGATCAGCAAGCCTGATGGCTCCATGAACTGCCCACCAATCAAGAGTAAAACGTTTACTACAATCAAAAAGGTGATCGGACCCAAGCCCGCAGATAGCATAGACTCAGTGATCATTTGAGGAATGCGTTCTTCGGTCAGTACATGCTTAAGAATCAGAGCATTGGCAATGATAAACAGCAGCATGATCGTCAGCTTGCCTGCATCGTAAAGTGTGTCTTTGGTGTCTTTATGGAAAAACGTTTGGAACACCTTAACCAAAGCAGGCTTTGTATTGTTCTTGTCAGCGAAAGGCCCCATATCTTTATAGATAAAGTTGGCAATGAAGAAGGCATACACCGCAGCCACTGCCGCCGCTTCTGTCGGAGTAAAGATGCCGCCGTAGATACCACCTAGAATGATGACAATCAGCAGCAAGCCCCAGCTCGCATCTTTCGCAGCTGCGAACATCTCGCCCCAGCCCACAAATGGCTGTGCCGGAATCTTCTTAATACGTGCTGCGATGTAGATAGCAATCATCAACATCACACCCGCCAGCAAACCAGGAATAACGCCACCTAAGAACATACGACCTACCGATACATCGGTCGCCGCCGCGTATACCACCATCACGATGGACGGCGGAATCAAGATACCCAAAGTACCCGCGTTACAGATAACCCCTGCCGCGAACTCTTTTGAGTAACCGTTTTTGATCATACCTGCGATAACTATACTACCGATCGCCACTACCGTTGCAGGAGATGAACCAGAAAGGGCTGCGAACATCATACATGCCACAACCGACGCCATCGCCAAGCCGCCGCGGAACCAACCTACCATCGCGATAGCAAAACGGATAATACGTTTCGCCACGCCACCAGTAGACATGAAGCTAGAGGCCAAAATAAAGAAAGGAATCGCTAAGAGTGTGTAGTGGCCTGCAAATGCATTAAACAGCGTTTGTGCGACTGAAGCTAATGACGCATCTGAGTGCATCAATAAGAATATTACGCTCGATAAACCGAGGGAAATTGCAATTGGTACACCGACCAACATGAAAGCAATTACCATTAAAAATAGAAATAACATTGCCATGATTAGTCTTCCTTACCGTTAGATTTTGTACTCGACTCATTCGCTTTGTTCTGCGGAGTCGAATTCAATACCGCTGTTGCATCTTCGTCAGGGCCCGCTAGCACGTCTGCTTTCAGCGCATCCAGCTCTTCTTCGGCTTCGTGTCCTGCAATCATGCGGTCAAGCTTGCCTGTGACGACTTGGTAAGCAACTTGAGCAAAACGGAACGTTAGCATTGCCATACCAATCGGCAGCGCCATATAAGGAATAAAACGTGGCAGTTTCTCGTATCGCTCGCCTTCATTCAGCCAGTCAGCAAGAAACTGAAGCATCTCTGGCATTGGAATATCGTCGGTCTCGTACCATGCGCGATCGGTCGCGAATGGGTACCAATAATTCCAAGAACCGATAAGAAGTAAGATTGAAAATGCTAGGCAGCTTGTCACGGCGATGAGCGCATACACTTTGCGTAGCTTTTCTGGGGCAAGGTTGATGATCACATCAACACCAATGTGGAAGTGTTTTTTAACGCCATAAGATGCGCCCACTAACACCATCCAAGCAAACATGAACACGGTCAGTTCCAGTGCCCATAAGATGTTGTCATTGAATGCGTATCGAAATACCACGTTGGCAAAAGTAAGTAGCGTCATTGCGCCAAGGAAAAATGCGATTAGTGACTCTTCAATCACATCCGTAACTCTTCCGACTTTGGAAAAAAGAGAGGTTTCCAGTGCTGATTCGCTAGAATTTGGTTGTTCCATTTGAGGCTTTTCCATAATTGACTCCGCTTATAATTGTTTTAATAAGGAGTGACGAATACTCGCCACTCCCTTAGCGGTGTTATTGGTTTGAAGCTAACGCTGCATCGATAAGGTCTGAACCGATGTCTTTTTCAAACTTCTTCCATACTGGTTGAAGTGCAGCTACCCATGCTTCACGCTGTTCAGGCGTAAGTGTACGAACCTCACCACCCGCTTCGATGATGTTGTTTTTGTTCGCTAGGTTAACTTTTGAAGATTCTGCGTTACGCGTCTCAGACACTTCTTGAACGATAGTGCCAAGCTGTGTGCGTACATCTTCAGGTAGGTCTTTCCAGAAGTCGTTTGACGTTACAACTAGGTAATCCAAGATACCGTGATTAGTTTCGGTCACGCCGTCTTGTACTTCAAAGAACTTCTTACCGTAGATGTTTGACCATGTGTTCTCTTGACCATCGATAACTTTAGTTTGCAAGCCACCGTACACTTCTTTGAAAGACATCTTCTGTGGGTTAGCGCCTAGTTGTTCAAACTGAGCCACCAATACATCCGATGCTTGAACACGGAATTTCAAACCTTTTGCATCTTCAGGGCTGATAAGAGGTTTGTTCGCCGACATCTGTTTCATGCCATTGTGCCAAAACGCAAGACCTTGCAGGCCACGACGCTTCATCGCGTTCTTCAGCTTTTCACCAGATTCTGAGTTTTGGAAACGGTCAACGGCTTCTACGTCTTCAAATAGGAAAGGAAGGTCAAAAATGCGGTATTTCTTAGTGAACTTCTCAAATTTTGACAGCGATGGCGCCGCCATTTGAACATCACCATTTAACAGGGCTTCCAGTACCTTATTATCATCGTAAAGTGTTGAGTTAGGGAAAACTTGCATACAAGCTTTTCCATTCATTTCTGTGTTTACTCGCTCTTCCAGTAAAGAAGCGGCGATGCCTTTCGGGTGCTTATCGGTATTGGTTACATGACTGAATTTAATCACGATTTCACCAGGGTCACAGTTTGCAGCAGCATTAAAACTTGTGAGCGCCAGAGCAGATACAGACAGCAGGGTAAGAGGCTTAAACATTATTATTCTCCTTAGTAAACAAAGCAGCCCTTCAATGGGAACTGCGTGCTTTCACTAAGGCAATTAGCGCGCCATATTGACACAATTCATTAACAAGCCTTTAACCGCAAGGCTTCATCAGATCTGCCTGCAGTTGTCGCTAACTCGCTACAAAAATTAATGGGTGGAAAATGACACATAGAATATTTGTAAATGGGTGGGAGTTGACCAAAGCATCAGTGATAAATGAGGTCTGACCAAAAGCCCCTTTCACGATGATGCCTTGAAGTAATTTCAACCTATCCTGTAGAGTGCTGCACAACTTAGTCAGATTTACTGATCCACTACTTACCAAGAGTTGCTACCCATGAGTCAGATCTACCATCACCCAGTACAGATTTACTACGAAGATACCGATCACTCAGGTGTGGTTTATCACCCTAACTTTCTTAAATACTTTGAGCGTGCGCGCGAGCATGTGTTGGGCAGCGATAAACTGGCAGAGTTGTGGAATGAACATGGACTGGGGTTTGCGGTGTATAAAGCCAATATGACCTTTCAAGACGGCGTTGAGTTCGCAGAGATCTGCGATATCCGAACCTCTTTTGAGCTCGATGGCAAATACAAAACCTTATGGCGACAAGAGGTATGGCGTAAAGATGCAACCAAACCTGCCGTGATTGGTGATATCGAGATGGTTTGCCTAGATAAAGACAAACAACTTCAGCCTGTACCCGCAGAAGTATTAAAAGCGATGCTTGGCGAAACGAGTTAGCCAATATTACGAATGGCTGAGAGCGAGCCGTGTTCAAGATTAGAAGCTAAAGGTTCTAGTGTAACGAACGTAAACTCAGCCAAGTAGCTTCGATTTGGGGAAGCACTTAATCTCTAATTGCATAGGAAGCGTTGCACCACCAAGCGTCACGGCAAATCGAAACTGGTTATCCAGCCTTCCTAAACTGCATTGCCAATCTGTTGAAGTATTGTCATTTTCAGCAGCATCCAACCCTACACCGTTATGGACAATGATTCCTCCATGTAACTCTGGTCGTAAACCCGACGAATGAACTGGCAGCGTTTGTTGAGTTAGATTGGAAAAATCGAACGAAAAACTTTTCAATGATGTGGCCAACCCCTTACCTGTCGCTTTGATATACGACTCCTTCAGCGCCCAAAGATCGAAAAAACGCTCTCTCTGCAGCTCTTTACTAAGTTCAAGTAAATCCGCCAATTCTTTATCTGAAAAATAGTGCTTCATGATCGAGTCGATATTGGTCGAGCTTCTTGCATGTTCGATATCGACACCCAGTTGGACTGGCTTCCCTTCTCGTTGGCAAACTGCAATCAACAAATGTTCTTTGCTATGACTGATATTGAAGTTTAACCCCGTCATGAGTTGCTGTTCGGCGACTAAACTGGGCTTTCCTTTCTCGCCATATTCAAAGCACCACGCTTCGGGCATTAAATCAGAATAGCTAGACAACACCTTTCTTAGGTAGTTGCGAACATATAGGGCTTGAACTTGAGATGAGGGCATTCGATACCGCTCGACCTTCGCTATTTCATCAGCTGTGAGTGTCTGTTTGAGGTGTGACTTACTGCCTACATCATCACGCAAATTACTCAAAGAACATAGCCACAAATCAACGATTGGATTTTCCAATTTACTCACGCTCACTTCTTCAAACCACTTATCAAAAAACCATCAAAACGAACAAATTTAAGTCACCTATGATTTGAGATAAACATAGAGAATCTGCGCAGGAAACACCCTTCATATGCGGACTTAAAACTAATTTTTCAAATAATAACAAATTAAAACACAGATCACACTTAGCCTTACAGAACAGGCATCTATTAAATGTTACTTACAAAAATCTGACATAGATCTCACCAAGTCAAAAAATAGAGCATAAACACTAAAAAATCACTCGTACCCATTAATTATCAATAAGTTAATTCCATTAAAAATACAAAAAACAAAAGTTCCGTGAAATCATCTGGTCTGAACAGATCATAGTGGCCTCTGGGAGCATTGTATCGGCCACTCACCTCGGGTAGCCTGCTCAACCATTAAACAAATTCACACGTTTTTATTGCGGATACCTGCTTTGCATAAAGCAGTACTTTGGACAGGATTTAAATGGACATTAACCTCACATTCGAATGCCCTCTTCTCGCATGAAAAACGTAATCAACCCCTGCAAGTCACTGTACTTCGCACCCCCTATTTCAGTCAGGTGGCCGACTTTCGGTAGCCTTACTCTTAAGCTGCGTTTGCCCAAATCTGTCTCAGATTTATTTTCGATTTATTTAAAAGCGCAGCCTCAAAACACGACATCGCCCTCAGTGATTTCAAGTGGAGACTCATAATGAGCCAACCCGAAAAAAATACACCGGAATCAGTCGACGACACTCGACTTAATAAACGCCTAAAAGACATGCCAATTGCTATCGTTGGTATGGCAAGCATGTTTGCGAACTCTCGCTACCTAAACAAATTCTGGGATTTGATCAGCGAAAAGATCGATGCAATTACCGAAGTGCCTAATACACACTGGCGCCCAGAAGATTACTACGATTCAGATCGTACTACGCCAGACAAGTCTTACTGTAAGCGCGGCGGTTTCATCCCAGAAGTTGACTTCAACCCAATGGAGTTCGGCCTTCCGCCAAATATCCTTGAACTGACTGATACGTCACAGCTGCTATCTCTGATCGTGGCAAAAGAAGTACTTGAAGATGCGAAACTTCCTGAAGGTTACGATCGCGATAAGATCGGTATCACACTCGGTGTTGGCGGTGGTCAGAAGATCGCTCAAAGCTTGAATGCTCGTCTCCAATACCCTGTTTTGAAAAAAGTCTTCAAGAGCAGTGGCATCAACGATGAAGACAGCGAAATGCTGATCAAAAAATTCCAAGACCAATACATCCACTGGGAAGAGAACTCATTCCCTGGTTCATTGGGTAACGTAATTTCAGGTCGTATCGCTAACCGCTTTGACCTTGGTGGCATCAACTGTGTGGTAGACGCTGCGTGTGCTGGTTCTCTAGCCGCAATGCGCATGGCACTGAGCGAGCTGGTTGAAGGCCGCAGTGAAATGATGATTACAGGTGGTGTGTGTACTGATAACTCACCAACCATGTACATGAGCTTCTCTAAAACCCCAGCATTCACTACCAATGAAACCATTCAACCTTTCGACATCGATTCAAAAGGCATGATGATTGGTGAAGGCATCGGCATGGTTGCTCTTAAGCGCCTTGAAGATGCTGAACGTGACGGCGACAGAATCTACTCAGTGATTAAAGGTGTCGGTTCTTCTTCGGATGGTAAGTTCAAGAGTATTTACGCGCCTCGCCCTGAAGGACAAGCAAAAGCACTCAAACGTGCTTATGATGATGCAGGTTTCGCACCGCACACGCTTGGACTACTAGAAGCGCACGGTACAGGTACTGCAGCAGGGGATGTTGCTGAATTTGGTGGCTTGAACTCGGTATTCAGCGAGAACAATGAAGAGAAGCAACACATTGCGTTAGGCTCTGTGAAATCTCAGATTGGTCACACCAAATCAACTGCGGGTACTGCAGGTTTAATCAAAGCTGCGTTGGCACTGCACCACAAAGTACTGCCGCCAACGATCAACGTATCGGCTCCGAATCCTAAACTGGATATCGAGAACTCTCCATTCTACCTAAACACACAAACTCGTCCTTGGATGAAACGTGTCGACGGCACACCACGCCGTGCAGGTATTAGCTCATTTGGTTTTGGTGGCACTAACTTCCACGTTGTATTGGAAGAGTACACGCCAGAGCACGCTCGCGGTGACAAATACCGCCAACGCCAAGTGCCGCAAACTCTGTTATTCAGCGCAGAATCTCGTCAAGCATTGATCAATGAATTGAAGCAGGTTTCGACTCAAGTTACCGATGCTGCGTTCAAATTAGAAGCGCTTGTTGAGCAACACGCTCTACGCGAAGTTGACGCTAAGCACGCTCGTCTTGGTTTAGTTGTCACTGACCAAGCAGACCTTCAAGCGCAACTGACTCAAGCGGTTTCTATGCTTGAGAGCCAAACCAAAACACATTGGCAAATGCCAAACGGTACTAGCTACCGTGAGTCAGCACTGATTGCTGAAAACGGCACTGGTAAAGTGGCTGCATTATTTGCTGGTCAAGGTTCACAATACCTAAACATGGGTCGCGAGCTTGCTTGTCATTACCCAGAAATGCGCCAACAGCTTGCTCAAGCGGATCAAGTATTTGGTCAGCACAAGAAAACGGCTCTGTCGCAAATTCTGTTCCCAATTCCAACCTTCACACCAGAAGCAACCAAAGCTCAAGAAGCGGTGTTAACCAACACGGCCAATGCGCAAAGTGCAATTGGTACTGTGTCTATGGGTCAGTTCGACATCATGACTCAAGCTGGCTTCAAGGCCGACATGGTCGCAGGTCATAGCTTTGGTGAACTAAGCGCACTATGTGCTTCGGGTGTTATCTCGCAAGACGATTACTACCAACTAGCTTTCGCTCGTGGCGATGCGATGGCGGCGACACCTGAACAAGGCGACAGCGGTACTATGTTTGCGGTCATTCTAGACGCAGACAAACTTCCAGCCGTTGAAAGCTGCATCAGCCAATTCGAAGGCGTGAGCATTGCCAACTACAACGCTCCGACTCAATTGGTTATTGCTGGTCCAACAGCAACCGTTCAGCAGGCAGCCCAAGCGCTAACTGAGCAAGGCTTCAAAGCAATTGCTCTGCCAGTATCTGGTGCTTTCCACACCCCGCTTGTTGCTCATGCTCAAAAGCCATTTGCAGCTGCAATTGATAAAGCTTCATTTAGCGCTCCAACGCTGCCGCTTTACTCAAACGCAACGGGCAAACTGCACAGCAAAGACGCTAAAGCGATTAAGAAAGCATTCAAACAACACATGCTGCAATCGGTTCGTTTCAGCGAGCAAATTGAAGCGATGTATGAAGCAGGCGCGCGCGTATTCGTTGAGTTCGGTCCGAAAAACATTCTTCAAAAGCTGGTTGAGAAAACACTGGCTGATAAAAACGAAGAACTTTACGCAATCAGCATCAACCCAAGCCCTAAAGGAGACAGTGACCAACAGCTTCGTTTAGCTGCGGTTCAACTGTGCGTGACAGGTGTTTCATTAGACAACATTGACCCTTACCAAGCTGACATTGCTGAACCTGCAAAGGCATCACCAATGAACATCAAGCTGAATGCAACCAACTACATCAGCCCTGCTACTCGTAAGAAAATGGATCAATCATTGGCTTCGGGCAACGTCACCGAAAAGACTGAGATTGTTGAAGTGAAAGTTGAAGTCGAGAAAATCGTGGAAAAAGAAGTGATTAAAACAGAAATCGTTGAAGTACCTGTGGCTGCTCCTCAAGCTTCAAATGTACAACAGTCAGTTGCAGCAGCGCCAAGTGCACAAGCAGCTCAGCAACCTCAAGTGGCACAACCTGCATCGGCGACTATTCAACCAACAGCTTCAGTAACGGTTGATGAGTCTTCACTGCAATCATTCTTCAATGCTCAACAACAAGCAGCAGAAGTACATCAGCAGTTCCTTGCAATTCCTCAGCAATACGGTGACACGTTCAACACCCTAATGTCTGAGCAAGCGAAAATGGCAACAGCAGGCGTAGCAATTCCTGAGAACCTACAGCGTTCTATGGAAATGTTCCACCAGCACCAAGCTGAAACGCTAAAAGCTCACGCTCATTACCTAGAGATGCAAGCACACAGCAACAACTCAGCACTTAATATGCTGACGCAAGGTTCAGTGCAAACGGCACAACCAACCTTCGTTGCGTCTGTAAATGCTCAGCCAGTAATTCAAGCTCCAGCTGCTCCAACTACTACTCCAGCAGCTATCGTTCAACAGCCTGTAGCTCAAGTACAGTCGGCTCAAGTACAGTCGGCTCCTGTACAAGCCGCACCAGTTCAAGCTCAGTCTGTTCAAGTTACGCCAGTACAGAAAGCCGTTCCTGCACCACAAGTAGCGGCTCAAGCAGCAGCACCTGTTGCAGCTCAGCCTGTGCCAGTAAAAGCACAACCAGCTCCTGTGGCTGCACCAGTAGCAGTACAATCAGCCGATGCTGAAAAAGTGATGCTAGAAGTGGTCGCTGAGAAAACGGGTTACCCAACGGAAATGCTTGATCTAGAAATGGACATGGAAGCAGACCTTGGTATCGACTCAATCAAGCGCGTAGAGATCCTTGGTACCGTTCAAGACGAAATGCCAAACCTACCTGAGCTGAACCCTGAAGATTTAGCTGAGTGTCGTACTCTTGGCGAAATCGTCGGCTACATGAACAGTAAAAGCATGAACAGCAAGATGCCAGCATCAGCGCCTGTGGCAGCACAACCAAGCGCAACTGCTCCTGTTCAAGCCGCTAACGGTCTTGATGCGAAAGTCGTTCAACAAACCATGCTAGAAGTGGTTGCTGAGAAGACAGGTTACCCAACGGAAATGCTTGATCTAGAAATGGATATGGAAGCAGACCTTGGTATCGACTCAATCAAGCGTGTTGAGATTCTTGGTACGGTTCAAGATGAACTGCCTACTCTTCCAGAGCTAAACCCTGAAGACTTAGCTGAGTGTCGCACTCTTGGCGAAATTGTTGCTTACATGAATACTAAAAGCATGAACAGTAAACTTCCGACTTCTGCACCAGTTGCAGCAAAAACGGAAGTAGTGGCGCCAGCAGCAGCTAACAATGGACTAGATGCAGCTGTTGTTCAGAAGACGATGTTAGAAGTGGTAGCAGAGAAGACGGGCTACCCGACTGAAATGCTAGATCTAGCAATGGGTATGGAAGCCGACCTTGGTATCGATTCAATCAAGCGTGTTGAGATTCTTGGTACGGTTCAAGATGAACTACCGACTCTTCCAGAACTAAACCCTGAAGACTTAGCTGAATGTCGCACTCTAGGCGAAATCGTAGCCTACATGAACAGCAAGCTTCCAGCTTCTGCTCCAGTAGCAGCTCAAGCATCTGTGCCAGCAGTATCAAACGGTTTAAACGCAGAACAAGTTCAAAGCACAATGTTGAGCGTAGTAGCGGATAAAACGGGCTACCCAACAGAAATGCTCGACCTAGCAATGGACATGGAAGCTGACCTTGGCATCGACTCAATCAAACGTGTTGAGATCCTTGGTACGGTTCAAGACCAACTACCAACCTTGCCAGAGCTAAACCCTGAAGACCTAGCTGAGTGTCGTACTCTGGGTGAAATTGTAGACTACATGAACAGCAAGCTAGCTCCGAATTCGGAAGCAGCGACAGTAGCTCCTGCTCCAGAAGCCGCTGTAGAAAGCACGAGCAACGACCTAAACCCTGCTCACGTTCAATCAACTATGATGGAAGTGGTTGCCGACAAAACAGGCTACCCAGCAGAAATGCTCGACCTAGCGATGGACATGGAAGCTGACCTTGGTATCGATTCGATTAAACGCGTTGAGATCTTGGGTACGGTTCAAGACCAGCTACCAACGCTGCCAGAGCTAAACCCTGAAGACTTAGCTGAGTGTCGTACTCTTGGTGAAATCGTTACCTACATGCAAAGCAAGCTATCCGTTGCTGCACCTGTAGCGACTGCTAAAGCTGAATCAGTAACGCCTATCGCAGAAACAGCGACAGCGGAACTTCCTCCACACAATGAGGTAGCGCTAAAAAAGCTACCAGCGGCAGATAAACTCGTCGATTGTTTCTCAAAAGACGCTTGTGTCGTGATCACAGATGATGGTCACAACGCCGGTGTTCTAGCAGAAAAGTTGACCGCTAACGGCATTCAAGTTGCTGTAGTGCGTAGTGCTCTTTCTGCCGCGTCACCTTTAAACAGTGAAATCGCAAGCTACACACTCAACAGCGTCGATGATGCTGGTGTGACTGCAGTTATTAACGACATCGAAGCAGACCTTAAAACGTCGAACAAAGTGATTGCTGGCTTCATTCACCTACAAGCTATCGTTGATGCTAAACAAAGCAACGAGCAAGCGGTTAACTTGAATGCAGACTCAAGAGCTTCACTGACGACAGCGTTCTTATTCGCCAAGCACCTAAATGGCCAACTGAATGCCGTTTCTGGTCGTAGCGTGTTCTTCACACTAAGCCGTATCGATGGTGGCTTTGGTTACCTAGATACTAAGCAATTAGCGAATGCAGAACTTAACCAAGCGGCTCTATCTGGTCTAACTAAGACACTTAGCCATGAATGGTCAAACGTATTCTGCCGTGCATTGGATGCTGACGCTTCTATTGATGCTCGTCACCTAGCTGAAGCTATCACAGGTGAACTGTTCGATATCGATACCAACACGGTTGAAATCGGCCTTAGCCATACGGAAAACGGTGAATCTGGTCGTGCAACACTGATTGCGACAACACCAGGCGCTGCACAAACTAAAAACACAGGCGCTCAACTCACCAAGAGCGACAAAGTTCTCGTAACTGGTGGCGCTAAAGGCGTGACGTTTGAATGTGCACTGACGCTTGCTAAGCAATGTAAATCTCATTTCGTTCTTGCAGGTCGTAGTAAGCATATTACTTCAGTTGAGCTACCTCAGTGGGCACAAGGTAAGCAAGAGAAAGAGCTAAAACCAGCGGCTATCGCTCACCTACAAGCAACAGGTGACAAACCAACGCCGAAGAAAGTAGATGCCTTGCTAAAACCTGTATTGAGCAGCCTTGAAATCAACGCAGCACTTGCCGCTTTCAATGAGATCGGCGCGAGCGCTGAATACCTAAGCCTAGATGTATCGAACCATGAGTCAGTAGCAAAAACACTGGCAAACTTCGAAGGCATCACAGGTCTTATCCACGGTGCAGGTGTACTGGCTGACAAGCATATTCAAGACAAAACGCTTGATGAACTGAACATGGTTTACGGCACCAAAGTGGGCGGACTAGAAGCGGTTCTTGGTGGTCTTGATAGCAGCAAGCTAAAACTGATTGCGATGTTCTCTTCGGCGGCGGGTTTCTACGGAAACACAGGCCAAAGCGATTACTCAATGTCCAACGAGATCCTGAACAAAGCGGCTCTACAGCTGTCTGCTCGTAACCCTCAAGCGAAAGTGATGAGCTTCAACTGGGGACCGTGGGACGGTGGCATGGTCAACGCAGCACTGAAACGTATGTTTACAGAGCGCGGTGTGTACGTAATTCCTCTTCAGGCGGGTGCAGAGCTATTTAGTTCTCAACTACTGAACGAAACTGGCATTCAACTGCTGGTTGGTACGAGCATGCAAGGTTCTGACAACAAGGAAGCTGCTGTAAAAAAGCTTAATGCGGAGTCTGTGCACCTTGCAGAGAGTCCGCTGAATACAAGCATTACTGTGACACGTCATCTTGATCCAAAGGCATTGCCTTTCATTCAAGATCACTGCATTGCCGGTAACCCAGTGTTACCGACAGTGTGTGCCATCCAATGGATGCGTGAAGTCGCAGAGCAACTGTTAGGGGTGAACGTTAGCGTTCACAACTACAAACTGCTGAAAGGTGTGATTTTTGATACTGATGAAGTGAAAGAGCTGAAACTGGTTCTTTCCTCTGATGCTAAATCAAAAGATCAGCTAAAAGCAGTAATCAGCTGCCAAGGACGACCACAGTATCAAGCTCAGTTGCAAGTTGCCTCTGTGCAAATGTCTGAAGATGTTCAACAAGCGTCAACAAAACGCTTTGAAGCCAGCACTTCAGCACCTGTAACAACGGCACAAGCTCTATACAGTGACGGCACTCTGTTTCATGGACCAAGATTGCAAGGTATTACCTCAGTTGAGCGCTTTGACGACTTAGGCTTATTGGCTCAGTGCCAGTTGCCTCAGATTGAAAACAGCGACTGCGGATCATTTATTCCTAAGCAAGGCTTTGGCGATAGCCAACCATTTGCTGAAGATTATCTGTTGCAAGCCATGTTGGTATGGGCTCGATTGAAATACGGCGCGGCAAGCCTACCGTCTGCAATCGGTGAGTTTGTGTGTTACGCACCGATGCACAATGGTGACCAAGGTTGGCTAGAACTGAGCGTGATAAAAAGCACGACTCGTTCACTGCAAGCTGATATCTCGCTTTACCACCAAGATGGTCGTTTAAGCGCAGTAATGAAAGGTGCCAAAGTCACCATCAGTAAGAGCTTAAATGACGCATTTTTGCCAAAATCTAGCTCAGCAGTGCCGAAGAAAGAAGCGACTAAGAACCCAGAAAAGGAGCAATTGTCATAGTGACTGTTCCTACTAATAAAGCGATGCCATTGCGCATCGCTCTTTTAGCTCAGCCAGCAAACGCGGCTGAGCTTTCTGCCGACTTATTTCCCTCGTTCCCAGAGATGATAACTGTTGTGGTTGATGGCAATTTTAATCAAGCACTTGCTCACGCCATCGAGACAGTCAATCAAGGTAATGTCGTTAAGCTCTGTTTGGATCATCACTCACCATCATTGTTGATGTTAAGTGCGCTGAATGCTGCTCAGAATAAGATTCACCCACACGCGAATTTGGCGAGCTTTGTAGATACAGCTACCGGAAATAGCATTCAGCTAGCTCTGGATATTGCACGCCGCCCCGCTTCAGATTTAAGTCATCAACAGCAACACTCTGACTTATCGGCTTCGCAGCAGTTTGATGAATTGTTGAATATAGTTAATGCGATATCGAGCCGTTCATTACCGAGCCATTCATTACCTAACCATTACTGGTTCACTGAGCCAAACAAAGCACGTGTTGCTGCGTTAACTTTCAGTGACGATAGCCCAAAAGCCACCAGCCTGATATTGACTCAAGCGACCGGTTTGCATGAGCCAAAGCCCTTGCTATCCAGCGAGCGTTTGATGTTTGTAGTTTCTGGCAATGACCAAGCCGAACTGGTTTCTCAGTTAACCTCGTTAAGAGAAGAGCTTAAATGCGTTAACGAATCGGCAGACCATGAACTTGCTATCGCCAGCGTGATGCATTCAAACCTAAGCCACTTTCAAAGCGTTCAACACCATGCTGGCCGTGGTGCGAACATCGTGATTCAAGCCGCTTCAATTGAGGCTGCACTACAAGAGATCACCGCGATAGAAAATGCGTTGCCAAAAGTAGTGGGTGACAATAGCCACTACAAAACGCCAGCAGGCAGTTGTTTCTCACCGATGTCTCAAAGCAAAGGTGGCGTTGCATTTGTTTACCCTGGTGTTGGCACGGTTTATCCCGGCATGTTGCGCGAATTTCACCACCATTTCCCACAGTTATTTGCTCGCTTAGAACGCGAAGGTAACTTGAAAGAGATGCTGCAGGCTGACAAAACCTACGCAGAAAACTCGCAAGAAATGTCGCTCAGTGAATTGGCAATTGCAGGTGTCGGCAGTAGTTATTTACTAACGCAGCTCTTGTGTGATGAATTCAAAGTGCAGCCAGATTTCGCTTTGGGTTACTCCAAGGGTGAAGCCTCCATGTGGGCCAGCTTAAATGTTTGGAAAAATCCGCATGCGCTGATTGAGATGACTCAAACCAGTCCTATCTTCACCACGGCTATTTCTGGCGAACTCACCGCAGTACGTCAAGATTGGCAGCTGAACGGCGACGAAAGCATCCAATGGAATAGCTTTGTGGTTCGCAGTGATGCGCAAGCGATTGAGGCTCTGTTACCAGAGTTTCCACGTGCTTACCTTGCCATTATCCAAGGTGACACTTGCGTACTGGCAGGCTGTGAAAGCACCTGTCGTGCTCTGCTCAAGAAACTGGGTAAACGTGGCATTGCCGCGAATCGTGTTACCGCAATGCACACCACACCGGCATTGAGCCAACATAGCCAAGTGCGTGAGTTTTACACACAACCACTGTTCGACGAATTGCCAAAGCATATCCGCTTTATCAGCGCAGCAGGTCTACCGACTGGCGAACCAATCAATATAGACAGCGACAGCATCGCCCTTTCGATTGCCGACACTTTCTGTTCGACGCTGGATTTCACCGCGTTGATCCAGAGTGCGCGTCAACAAGGTGCTCGCCTGTTTGTTGAAGTGGGTGCCGATCGTCAAACCAGCACATTGATCGACAAGATCAATCGTAGCGACAACGTAGCAGACCAGTACTGCTCAATCGCTTCCAATGCCAAAGGCGGTGATGATGTTGTCACGCTCATCAAATGCATTGGTCAGCTCATTACTCATCAAATTCCACTGTCTGTCGAGCCACTTATTCAAGGGCTAGAACAACAGATCACCACCGCTAAGCAATTAAGTGGTGTGTCTCAATGCAGCGCAGTGAATCATCAAGGAGAGCTAGTATGAGTTCTCAATCGAAGCCATCTCAATATCAAGCTCAAGCTCAAACTCAAACTCAAACTAAGAATAAGCAGCAAGTAAAGTGCAATAAGATCGCGATTGTCGGTATTGCTAACCAATACCCAGAAGCGGATACGCCAAAAGACTTTTGGCAAAACTTGCTAGATAAAAAAGATTCTCGAACCACATTAAGCGCTGAAAAGTTAGGTGCTAAACCTGAAAGCTATCAGGGCGTGCAAGGTGAGTCAGACCGCTTTTACTGCGATAAAGGCGGCTACATCGAAAACTTCAATTTCGATAGCAATGGCTACCGCTTAACAGCAGAATCATTCAACGGTGTTGACCAGAGTTTCCTATGGGCTTTGGATACCAGCCGCAAGGCGTTAGTCGACGTTGGTATTGATCTGAATGCCAATATTTTAGAGCGCACAGGCGTGATTATGGGTGCCCTTTCGTTCCCAACAACACGCTCAAACGACTTGTTTCTGCCGATGTATCACTCAGTGGTCGAGAAAGCACTTAAAGATAAATTGGCTAATGACCAGTTTTCACTGCTGCCAACCAATGAAACCGCGCAAGACCTCAACCCTATCAATGGTGCTGCAGCACATAACGCCTCTAAGTTAGTGGCTGATGCGCTAGGTTTAGGCAACGTGCAACTTAGCCTAGATGCGGCATGCGCAAGCTCAGTGTATTCATTGAAGTTAGCGTGTGATTACTTGAACACGGGCAAAGCCGACATGATGTTGGCAGGTGCGGTATCCGGTGCTGACCCATTCTTTATCAACATGGGTTTCTCCATCTTCCACGCTTACCCAGACCACGGTGTGTCGGTTCCGTTTGATAGCAACAGTAAAGGTCTATTTGCTGGCGAAGGTGCGGGGGTTTTAGTCCTAAAACGCTTAGCCGATGCAGAGCGTGATGGCGATAACATTTACGCAGTCGTCAGCGGTATTGGCTTGTCGAACGATGGCCGTGGCCAGTTCGTATTAAGCCCAAATAGCAAAGGACAAGTACAAGCCTTTGAACGCGCTTACGAAGCTTCTAACCTAACACCAGACAGCATCGAAGTAATTGAGTGTCACGCAACCGGCACACCGTTAGGTGACAAGGTTGAGCTAACCTCAATGGAACGTTTCTTTGCTGACAAACTGAATGGTTCTAACCCGCCATTGATTGGCTCTGCGAAGTCCAACCTCGGTCACTTACTGACTGCGGCGGGTATGCCGGGGATCATGAAGATGATTTTTGCGATGAAAGAAGGTGTTCTTCCGCCAAGTATTAATTTGGACAAGCCACTATCGTCGCCTGAAGGTTTATTTGGCCCACAGACTCTGCCAACGCAGGTTCAACCTTGGCCAAGTAAAGCGGGTAACTCAGAGCGCTGCGCGGGTGTTTCTGTATTTGGTTTCGGTGGTTGTAACGCTCACTTACTGCTTGAAGCGTATTCAGACACGAGTCATGTAAACCAGATTCCAGAATCAGTATCTCCAAGCCTACAACCGTCTAATTTAAGCATTACTGGTCTCGCGTCTCACTTCGGCTCTCTGCAAAGCATCAATGCGCTAAGCACTGCGATTGAAACCAACAACGATGCTTTCATTGCTTTGCCTAAGAAACGCTGGAAAGGCTTAGACCAACATCCAGAACTACTGAATCAGTTTGGTTTACACGGCATTCCAAACGGAGCCTATATCGATCAGTTCGATCTCGACTTCCTGCGCTTTAAAGTGCCGCCTAATGAAGATGACCGTTTGATCTCTCAGCAATTGCTACTGATGAAAGTTGCAGACGAAGCCATCAAAGATGCCAAGCTTATTGCAGGCCAAAAGGTTGCGGTTTTAGTTGCGATGGAAACAGAGCTTGAGATGCACCAATTCCGTGGACGCGTAAACCTGCATAGCCAATTGGCTGACAGCTTTGCCAACATGGGTATCGAACTAACTCAAGACGAATACCAAGCGCTAGAAACCATCGCGATGGACAGTGTGATGGACGCAGCCAAGCTGAACCAATACACCAGTTTCATCGGCAACATCATGGCTTCGCGCATCTCTTCGTTGTGGGACTTTAACGGCCCTGCCTTTACGATTTCAGCCGCTGAACAGTCGGTTGCTCGTTGTATCGATGTCGCGCAAAACCTAATGTCGCAAGAATCGATGGATGCAGTCGTAATTGCAGCCGTCGACCTAAGCGGCAGTGCGGAACATGTGATTCTGAAGAACAGCGTGAGCCCAGTGTCGCTTGATCCAAAATTCGGACAACCGCAAGACGGCAGTTGGAATGTGGGCGAAGGCGCAGGTGCAATTGTTCTTGTGGAAGAAGGTCGAGTAGCGAGCAACCAAGATACGGCTTACGGCAGCATCAACGCATTGGCCTTTGGCTCAAGCGAGCGTAACAACGCCGTTGCTGATGAGTTACTGACTCAAGTCGGTATGAGCTCAAACGATGTTTCTCTGCTTGAGCTTAACCATGCACCTGAGTCTTTGTCACACGAGCTTGTATCTCTCAACTTAGAAGTTACCAAGACCACTCAAGCGAGCCAACGTGTTGGTCACTGCTCTGCAGCTTCTGGCATGGCAAGCCTGCTACACGGTCTCCTCAACCTGAACCTTGAGTCTCTGAATCCAAATATCAGCTCTAAGAGCGCGATTGTTGCCAACATCAGCGAAGGACAATGTTCACAGCTGCTACTAAGCCAGTCGAGTGTTGAATCTCAGTCACTTTCCGTTCGTTTAAGCAATGAACTGGCGAGCGATGCTAAACGTCAATTGGTTAAGCAAGTGACTCTTGGTGGTCGCGATATCTATCAACATATTGCCCAAACCCCAGTGACTAACTTGGCAACGATTCAGCAGAAAGCTTCTGGCAAACAAGCAGCAAAAGTGGCGTCGATTCCAACGACAGCAAACATCAAAGCAGCCCTTGCGCAAAAAGAGTTAGAGAAGAAGGCATTAGCGCAGAACGCGGTAGAGCCAGTCATCGAAACTCCTACATCAGTATCCCCTACTCTGGCGCCAACTCGCCACAGTCAGCTAACAGGTAACCACAGCAATATGACTCATGTCCTATCCGCTAAAAATGGCGTATCAAATATCGACGCTAATACGGATGCAGCATCACAGCCGTCTGTAACACCACACAACCAAGCTTTTGCTCAAAATCAGCAAGCAGCTCAACAGGTACACAAAGCATTCCTGCACACTCGAGCCCAAGGCATGCAGATGGCTGATGCGCTATTAAAAGCACAGTTAAACGCAATTACGTCTGGTTTAGATAGCTCAGCCGAAACATCAACTCAGCCTGTGCAAGCTCAACCAGCTCAGGTTCAGTCAGCGCCAGTAAACGCACTTGCGACACCAGCACCAGTAAAACCTATCCGTAAACCATGTATCTGGGATTACGATGATCTGGTTGAATACGCTGAAGGCGACATCGCCAATGTATTTGGCCCTGACTACGCGATCATCGATAGCTACTCGCGCCGCGTTCGCCTACCAACCACAGACTACCTATTGGTATCTCGTGTAACCAAGCTCAACGCGACAGTGAACGAGTACAAGCCAAGCACCATGACCACAGAGTACGACATCCCAGTTGATGCGCCGTATCTTGTCGATGATCAGATCCCTTGGGCTGTAGCGGTAGAATCCGGTCAGTGTGACCTAATGCTGATCAGCTACCTAGGTATCGATTTTGAAAACAAAGGCGAGCGTGTTTATCGCTTACTTGACTGTACGCTGACCTTCCTTGGCGACTTGCCTCGTGGTGGCGATACGCTGCGTTACGACATCTCAATCAACAGCTTTGCTCGCAATGGCGACACGCTACTGTTCTTCTTCTCGTACGAATGTTTCGTTGGCGACAAGATGATCCTGAAAATGGATAACGGTTGTGCAGGCTTCTTCACTGACGAAGAGCTAGCAGACGGCAAAGGTGTGATTCACACTGAAGATGAAATCAAGGCTCGTAAGCTTGCGACTAAGCAACGTTTCGACCCTATGTTACATTGCCCTAAAACGCAGTTTAACCACCAAGAACTGCGCCACCTACTGACTGCCAACATCGCAGAGTGTTTTGGCCCGACTCACCAATCTGATCGCCACCAGCCTTCTTTGTGCTTCAGCGCAGAGAAGTTCATGATGATCGAAAAGGTTAGCCGTGTTGAACCGCAAGGTGGCACATGGGGACTTGGTCTGATTGAAGGTCACAAACAGCTAGAGCCTGAGCACTGGTACTTCCCTTGTCACTTCAAAGATGACTCAGTAATGGCTGGCTCTTTGATGGCAGAAGGTTGTGGTCAACTGCTGCAATTCTTCATGATGCACCTTGGCATGCACACGCTTGTTCAAAATGGTCGTTTCCAACCGCTTGAAAATGCCCCTCAACAAGTACGCTGTCGTGGTCAAGTTCTACCACAATCGGCAGAACTGACGTACCGCATGGAAGTGACTGAGATTGGTCTAAGCCCTCGCCCATACGCGAAAGCTAACATCGATATTTTGCTGAACGGCAAAGTGATTGTTGATTTCCAAAACTTAGGTGTGATGATCAAAGAAGACGACGAATGTACTCGTTACCTGCCTTCTTTAGAAACAGCTGTCGCGACCCCTGTTATCGAAAGCTTGGACCATAAAAGCTTGGGCCATACGCCAGCGGTGAACCAACAAGCTTCAGCAAATGCGCCATTGATGGCTCAAATTGAAGACCTAGAAACTGCACCAAACAAAGGTGTCGTTCCTCTTCAACACGTTGAAGCGCCGGTGACTCCTGATTACCCGAACCGCACACCCGATACGGTTCCATTCACGCCTTATCACATGTTCGAATTCGCGACTGGCGATATCGAGAAATGTTTCGGTCCTGATTTCTCTATCTACCGTGGCATGATTCCACCACGTACTCCGTGTGGCGACCTACAGCTAACCACTCGTGTTGTTGAGATCGACGGTAAGCGTGGCGACTTCAAGAAGCCTTCATCGTGTATCGCTGAATACGAAGTGCCAGAAAATGCATGGTACTTTGATGAAAACAGCCACCACTCCTTAATGCCTTACTCGGTGTTGATGGAGATTTCACTGCAGCCAAACGGCTTCATCTCAGGCTACATGGGCACCACACTGGGCTTCCCAGGTGAAGAACTGTTTTTCCGTAACCTAGACGGCAGCGGAAAAATGTTGCGTAACGTCGACTTACGCGGCAAAACGATCACCAACGATTCTCGTCTGCTTTCAACGGTAATGATGGGCACCAACATCGTACAGAGCTTCAGCTTCGAACTGAGCACTGACGGCGTACCTTTCTACCAAGGTACAGCGGTATTTGGTTACTTCAAAGGCGCAGCCCTGAAAGATCAGCTGGGTTTGGACAACGGTAAAGTAACTCACCCTTGGCACGTTGATAACAACCGCACGCCGGATGTAAACATCAACCTACTAGACAAAACGACGCGTTACTTCAATGCACCTGTTTCTGCTACTGGTGAAGTACAAGAGCACTACCAACTGGCTGGCGGTCGCTTGAACTTTATCGATACGGTGCAGATCACCAGCGATGGTGGTAAAGACGGTCTGGGTTACCTATACGCTGAGCGTACGATTGACCCAAGCGATTGGTTCTTCCAGTTCCACTTCCATCAAGATCCGGTAATGCCAGGTTCTCTTGGTGTCGAAGCAATCATCGAACTAATGCAAACCTATGCGCTAAACAAAGATCTTGGCGCTGGCTTCCGCAATCCTAAGTTTGGTCAAATCCAATCGGAAGTGAAATGGAAATATCGTGGTCAGATTAACCCTCTGAACAAACAGATGTCTCTGGATGTACACATCACTGCGATTAAAGACGAAGACGGCAAATGTATCATCGTTGGCGACGCAAACCTGAGCAAAGATGGTTTGCGTATTTACGAAGTGAAAGACATCGCAATTTGTATCGAAGAAGCTCCTGCTATCGATAAAGCATAAGCCGCCATTAGAGACAGAGAATTAGGAAAGAATTTAGTATGACAACTCAAACTACAATCAATAATGAAAAGCTATCTCCGTGGCCTTGGCAGATCGAAGAGAACACAACGCGTTTCGATAACGCTGCAATGTCGACAATCTTGAAAGATTTAAGCCTTGCTTGTTACGTAGTGAACCACCCAGAAAAAGGCCTAGGAGTAAGCCAACAAGCTGAGATTGCATCAGGCGATTCAGCAAGCTCTGCGAACAGCCAACCTGTTAGCGCATTTGCTCCGGCTCTTGGTACACAAAGCCTAGGCGACGAAGATTTTCGTCGCTGCCACGGCGTGAAATACGCTTACTACGCTGGCGCAATGGCAAATGGCATTTCATCTGAAGAGTTGGTGATTGCGCTTGGCCAAGCTGGCATTCTTTGTTCATTTGGCGCGGCGGGTTTAATCCCGTCTCGTGTTGAGCAAGCGATTAACCGCATTCAAGCAGCACTGCCAAACGGTCCTTACGCGTTTAACCTGATTCACAGCCCAAGCGAACCCGCACTAGAGCGCGGCAGTGTTGAGCTGTTTTTGAAGCATAAAGTAAAAACGGTTGAGGCTTCTGCTTTCTTAGGTCTAACACCGCAAATCGTTCACTACCGTGCAGCGGGCCTTAGCCGCGATGCACAAGGTGAGATTCAGATTGGCAACAAGGTTATTGCTAAAGTAAGCCGTACTGAAGTCGCAAGTAAATTCATGCAACCTGCTCCTGTGAAAATGCTGCAAGCTTTAGTGGATGAAGGCCGAATCACAGCAGAACAGATGGAGCTAGCACAGCTTGTTCCTATGGCGGACGACATCACTGCAGAAGCCGATTCTGGTGGTCACACCGATAACCGTCCGCTGGTTACCTTACTACCAACGATTCTTGCCCTGAAAGAGCAAATCCAAGCTCAGTACCAATTTAAAACACCGCTACGTGTCGGTTGTGGTGGTGGCGTAGGTACGCCTGACGCGGCTCTAGCAACGTTTAACATGGGCGCGGCATACATTGTTACCGGTTCTATCAACCAAGCGTGTGTTGAGGCTGGCGCGAGCGAGCACACTCGTAAGCTACTTTCGACAACCGAAATGGCTGACGTGACTATGGCTCCGGCAGCAGACATGTTCGAAATGGGCGTAAAACTGCAAGTGGTTAAGCGCGGTACTTTATTCCCAATGCGTGCGAACAAGCTGTACGAGATCTACACACGTTACGACTCGATTAAAGCGATTCCAGCTGAAGAGCGTCAAAAGCTAGAGAAGCAAGTATTCCGTTCAACACTGGATGACATTTGGGCTGGCACTGTGGCGCACTTTAACGAGCGCGACCCTAAACAGATCGAACGTGCTGAAGGCAATCCAAAACGTAAAATGGCGTTGATCTTCCGTTGGTACTTGGGTCTTTCTAGCCGTTGGTCAAACACGGGCGAACAAGGTCGTGAGATGGATTATCAAGTATGGGCTGGTCCTGCACTTGGCGCATTCAACGCATGGGCGAAAGACAGCTACCTAGACGATTACCAACAGCGTAATGCGGTCGACCTTGCTAAGCATTTGATGCACGGTGCTGCGTACTTGGCTCGTGTTAACTTGCTGACCTCACAAGGTATCAAGCTTGATCCAGAGCTAGCACGTTGGAAGCCAACGCAAAGAATGGCGTAAGTAACTCATGAGTTAGCTAAACTTAGATTAGCTAGGCTCAACCAATAAAAAAAGCGACCACTTAGGTCGCTTTTTCTTTAGGCGTTCTTATCTAAACTAGATAGACGATCAAGATTTCTGCATACGCTTTTTCAGTCGAGCTAAGTCAATTTCACTAGAGCGAACGGTCAACTTAATACACTCGTAGTCGTATTCTTCTTTAACCACACTCATGTTTGAGCGAATCTCACCGATGATGCCTTGTCCAGAATAAGGAATCGTGATCTCTTCTTCGATCATGCCTTCTTCAGCAACACCAACGATGTACTTGTGCAGTTTCGTTATATCTAACGGATCACGAGTCGACGTTAGCATCGCGTCTGGGAATTCTTCAATCAGCGCTAACTGATCTTCTTCACTCAGTCTATCGCACTTATTCAGCACTAATAGTTTTTCGCTACCTTCAACGCCCACTTGTGCTAATACGTCGTGTACCACATCAAGCTGAGCTCGGAATGAAACGTCAGAAGCATCAACGACATAAAGCAGCAATGAAGCATCATGCGCTTCTGCTAGTGTTGAGTGGAACGAAGCAACCAGATCGTGTGGCAATTTCTTGATGAAACCCACTGTATCTGAAACCAGAATACGCGGTTGAGTGATTGGTTGAAGCGCACGAACCGTGGTGTCTAGCGTTGCGAACAGTTTATCTTCACCCACCACTTCGGTTGCGGTCATTGCACGCATCATCGAAGACTTACCGGCATTGGTGTAGCCAACTAAAGCAACAGTGAAAAGCTCCGCGCGTCTTGTGCGTCGGGTCTTCATTTCATCTTGTACGCTTACTAGCTCACGCTTAAGCGCAGCAATTTGGTCACGTACGTTACGACGGTCTAGCTCTAGTGAAGTTTCACCAGCGCCCTGACCCATTTGACGCTCTTTATCACCCTCAGCCGTTTCACGAAGTCGAGGCACTAAGTAGTTTAGACGAGCGATATCAACTTGCAGGCGAGCAGTACGAGTACGAGCGTGACGGCTGAAGATTTCGATGATGATGCCAGTACGGTCAAATACTTCCACACCCAAACTAGCCTCAACAGTACGCAGTTGAGATGGGCTTAAATCACAGTCAAAGACCACAACATCAGCGGCGCCGTATTGGAAATTGCCCGTTGGAAGATCATCAAAATCTAGCTCGTCGATTTCTGAATCAAATAGACCTGATTCATCAAGGAAGTCTTCATCCTCTGCTTCTTCAATCGAACCTTGGTAACCGGTTAGATGAGCAATTTCCGCAAGCTTACCAGCACCCAACACGTTTTGTCGTTGAGCTGAACTGTGGTGCTGCGATTGTGTACCGACGACTTTAAACCCTAGGGTTGTTACTAAGCGAGCAAGTTCGGCAAGAGACTCTTTTGCTTCGTCACCTTTGAAGTCCGGTGTCGTAATAGAAATAAGTAAAGCGTTACTAGCTGAGGGTTTTGCTGTTAGTTTCATGTATTCTTCTGTTTATGCACCAAAGTGCAACCTAGTATTTGGTCTAAAGTTGAGTCGATCCTACGCTGTTCTACGTCAGCTTTATAGAGCTAAGAGATACTAAATCGCGATATTATTGCTGTTAAAGCATTTAACTTGGTTATCCCTCTGTTTTTGTGAGGAATAAAAAGCGGCTAAAACAACAAAAAAGGCAGCATCACCTTACTTATTACTCGTTGGTGATACTACCTTTGGTTTTGACATGAACTTTGATTGTTAAACTAACTCAGCAACTAGAAGTTAGAAGTCGATTCTCGCTTCCGTCTGAGCATCGAAGAATACGGCTTTGGATAGGTCAAAATGCAGCGGCGCCATTTGCCCAACCGACACCTCAAATTCCGGAGACAAGCGACACGCGACTTCTTGGTCATTCACTTTGACCATAGCGATAGTATCTGGCCCTGTCGGTTCCAATACCTCCAGCTGTAAGTCTAGCTTTGTGGAGGCAGAAACATCATCGCCTTCCTGTTCAGTAATGTGTTCTGGACGCAGCCCAATCACCAACTCTTTGCCGTCTTGGTCACGCATACTTTGTGGCAAACGAATGTGGTGCTCTTGCTCAGCTGTACCCGTTACTTTGATGATCGGATTCTGCTCATCATCCAAATCCACCATGGTCTTAATGAAGTTCATAGATGGTGAACCCATAAAGCCCGCCACGAACATGTTATTTGGCTTGGTGTAGATCTCTTGCGGCGTACCGAGTTGCTGCAGTTCACCATCTTTCATCACCGCAATACGGTCAGCCAAGGTCATCGCCTCGATTTGGTCATGGGTCACGTAGACAATGGTGGTGTTCAGCTTTTGGTGCAGACGTTTGATCTGGTGTCGCATCTCGACACGTAGCTTGGCATCCAAGTTAGAAAGCGGCTCATCGAACAGATACAGCTTAGGACGACGCGCCAAAGCGCGCCCCATAGCGACACGTTGACGCTGACCACCAGATAGCTGCGATGGTTTACGATCAAGCAGTTGTTCGATTTGCAGCATTTCAGCCACTCGATTAACCTCAGCATCGATCTCTTGTTGCGGCATCTTGCGGATCTTCAAACCGAAAGCGATATTGCCGCGTACCGTCATGTTTGGATAAAGCGCGTACGACTGGAATACCATCGCGATATCGCGATCTTTAGGTTCAACCTGCGCCACGTCTATGCCATCAATTACAATCTCACCCGAGCTAATACTCTCTAGCCCAGCGATGGTGTTCATCAAGGTGGATTTCCCACACCCCGAAGGGCCGACAAGTATCAAAAATTCCCCCGAATCGATACTGATGTCGATGCCCTTTAACGTTTCGTTGTCCGCGTTGCGATAGGTTTTACGGATCTGTTTTAAATCTAATGTTGCCATGGGTAATTATCCTTTTACTGATCCTGCCGTTAGGCCACGAACAAAATATTTTCCTGCGAAGACATACACCAACAGCGTTGGCAGTGCGGCGATGATCGCGGCAGCCATGTCGACGTTGTATTCTTTAACGCCCGTGCTGGTGTTGACTAAGTTATTTAATGCTACGGTGATTGGCAGAGTCTCTGAGCCGGAATACACCACCCCGAACAAGAAATCGTTCCAGATTGCGGTGAACTGCCAGATCACCGTCACCATGATGATAGGCGTAGAGATCGGTAATAAGATCTTGAAGAAAATCGTAAAGAAGCCTGCACCATCCAGTTTTGCTGCTTTGATCAATTCATCCGGAATCGAGATGTAGAAGTTACGGAAAAACAGAGTTGTAAACGCCATGCCGTAGATAACGTGCACAATCACCAAGCCGATGGTTGTGTTCGCTAGCCCCATCTTGCCGAGCATGGTTGCCATTGGTAGTAGCACCACTTGGAACGGAATGAAGCAACCAAACAACAGTAAGCTGAAGAACAGATTCGAGCCTCGGAATTGCCATTTCGTCACTACATAACCATTGAATGCACCGAGCAATGTTGAAATCGCAACCGCAGGAATCACCATTTGGAACGAGTTCCAGAAGTAGCCTTTGATGCCTTCACATTTCACGCCCGTACAGGCGGTGTCCCACGCTTTATACCAAGCATCAAACACCCACTCTTTCGGTAAGCTCATCAAGTTACCTGCCTTGATGTCTGGCAGAGTTTTGAATGAGGTCAGCGCCATGACAAACAATGGCATTAGATACACCAAGCAGAAGAAAAGCAGTGCTGAATAAATAAAGATTCGAGCAAAATTGATGTTATTCATCATGACTTTTTCTCCCTAAGTTCAGAGTAAAGATAAGGCACGAGAATCGCTAAGATACCAGCAAGCATCATCATGGCACTGGCAGCACCAAGGCCGATTTGTCCACGCGTAAATGAGTGTGCGTACATGAATAGCGCAGGAAGATCCGATGAATAACCTGGGCCACCCGCTGTCATCGCGGTCACAAGGTCGAAACTCTTAATCGCAATGTGTGAGGTGATGATCACCGCGCTGAAAACCACAGGGCGCAAGCAAGGTAGAATGATTTTCAGATAAATAGTGGGTAAGCTTGCCCCATCAATTTGAGCGGCTTTGATGATTGAAGAATCAATGCCACGAAGGCCGGCTAAGAACATCGCCATCACGAAGCCTGACGACTGCCAAAGTGCTGCGATAACCAAGGTATAGACCGACATTTCAGAGTCGACTAACCAATCGAATTTGAAGTCGGTAAAGCCCCAATCTTGCATCAGTTTTTCAATGCCAAGGCCCGGATTGAGAATCCATTTCCAAGCGGTACCCGTCACGATGAATGACAAGGCCATTGGGTATAAATAAATGGTACGAATCGCGCCTTCTTGACGGATGTTCTGGTCAAGCAATACCGCCAAACCCACACCCAACAAGATAGCAATCGCCATGAACAGAAAACCAAACACACCGAGGTTGGTGATTGAGGTGATCCAGCGATCGTTGTCCATCAGCTTTTCATATTGAGCTAAACCAACAAAGTTGAAGCTCGGTAAAAATCGAGAATTCGTAAACGACAGCGCCGCCGTCCAGAATATATAGCCGTAGATACACACCACGGTCACTAACGCGGTCGGCGCCAGTACAATCTTGGGTAACCAATGTTGCAACCTGTCAGCAAAGCTAGGCTTGGGCGCAGGCTGGCTCCTTGTGGGTTTTGGAGTCGACTCAGTCAAAACATGCTCCATAACTTATCCTTGTTGCACAATCGAGCCAATGGCTTACCTTTCGGCACCACATCAGCATCACGCATATCAGAATTGGGAGTGAAGAGTAGATAGGCTCCCTACGAGCCTACCCACCCTGGGGGTTTGGTAAAGCAACACAACCCGTCACTCACGTGCGTTGTGTGTCGCTTATCAAGTTATATTAGATAGCCGCTTTCACAGCTTTCGCTAACTTAGCCGCCGCTTGTTTTGGATCGGCATCTTTTTCGTTGAAGAAGTTGGTTACCACGTCGTAAATCGCGCCTTGAGCGTAGCTTGTTGTCGCTAGGCCGTGAGCCATACTCGGAACAAGATCGCCAGATTTCGCACTCGCTTTGAAGGTTGCCATTGAATCCAACGCACATTGGTCGAACTTAGACATGTCCATATCTAGACGTACAGGGATAGAACCCTTGTTAAGGTTGAAGACTTCTTGGAAATCTTTGGTAAGAATGGTTTTCGCTAGGTCTTGCTGCGCTTTTTGGTTCTCTTTGTCACTCAGCTCAAAGAACGCAAAGCTATCGATGTTGAAAGTGAATTGGCCATCAGTGCCCGGTGCTGGTGCACAGATGTAATCTTTACCCGGTACTTTGCCTGCCGCAGTAAATTCACCTTTCGCCCAGTCACCCATGATCTGCATTGCCGCTTCGCCATTGATAACCATCGAAGTTGCTACGTTCCAATCACGACCCGGAGAGTTGCTGTCGATGTAATCACGCATCTTTTTGAACTTGGTGAATACTTCCACCATTTTGTCACCAGACAACACGTCCATATCCAGGTCAACGAACGCTTTGTTGTAGTCTTCACTGCCTAGCACATCAAGTGCCACCGCTTCGAATACCGTCGCGTCTTGCCAAGGTTGACCACCGTGAGCCAGTGGAATGAAGCCAGCCGCTTTAATCTTGTCTGCGGCAACAAAGAACTCATCTAACGTAGTTGGAACCGTCACTCCTGATTTTTCTAAAACAACAGGGTTAGCCCAAAGCCAGTTAACACGGTGAACGTTGACAGGAACTGCGACATATTCGCCATCCCACTTCATCACTTTAGTGACCACTTCTGGCAGTAGCTCATCCCATTTTTCTTGTTTCGCAGTTGCATCGAGAGACGTTAGAAAACCTAAACCACCCCACTCTTGAATATCATGACCTTTAATCTGCGCCGCAGATGGAGGATTGCCCGACACTGCTCGAGTTTTCAAAACAGTCATCGCACTTTCACCGCCGCCACCAGCAACAGCGAAATCTTTCCAAGTATGGCCTTGTTCTTCAATCATCTCTTTCAGTACAGCTGCGGATTTCGCTTCGCCACCGGCAGTCCACCAGTGAAGCACTTCCACTTCACCAGCTTGAGAAAATGTTGAGGCAGCAAGAAGAGATAGAGTAAGTAGGGTTTTATTGATTTTCATTATTATCTTCCATGTTTTAGCGGACTCGACGTCCGGTTCAATACAGAGTCTACTTATTCTGATTTGTAAGATTGAAACAAAAGGTAAGCTCAATGTAACACAATTGTTACATTAAACTTCTAGGCCGCGTGGAATATAGACTTTAGCTTCTAAGCCGCCTTGAGGGGAGTTACGAATAATGAGATCTCCGCCGTGTCCGTGTAGGATGTTTCGACAGATTCCAAGCCCTAAACCGTGTCCTTGGTCGTCAGTGGCGAGCCTGAAGTAAGGTTCAAACACCAACTCTAACTTGTCTTCAGGAATACCTTTTCCGTGATCTTGAATAGTCACGATAACCCACACCGAATCACTGTTAATATCGACTTCAGCTGATGTCCCATATTTCACAGCGTTGTCGATAAGATTGGTGAGCACGCGTTTAATCGCTAAAGGTTTAGCGACTAACGGTTCAATCACAGCAGGTTCAAACTCGACCTTAGTTTGGTATTGGTTGTGCAGTTCAATCACGGAGAGCATCATCTCATTGAGGTCGATAATGGCGTTGTTTTCGTGAAGGTCGGTATCTCTTACCGCTTGTAAAGCGCCTTTAACCATCATCTCAAGCTCATCGAGATCTTTGTTGAATTTGTCTTTCTTTACTTCACTCTCCAACAACTCTGCACGCAATCTAAGCCGTGTTATTGGTGTCTTTAAATCATGTGAGATTGCAGAGAAAAGGTGCTCACGGTCGGCAACATAGCGACGAATCCGTTGCTGCATTCGATTAAACGCTCGGGTCGCCGTCACCAGCTCAGTAGCCCCCTCTTCGTTAAGTGGCGGCTGCTGAATATCCATACTCATCTCATTGGCCGCTCTTGCTAATTTTTTAAGAGGGCGTACTTGCCGACGAATCATCAAGTAAGTCAAAACCAAAAGAATGAGGGTCGAGGAAACTAAGAAGATCACCTGTTCTCTGCCGAGAATCGTATCGTCGAGTTTGACGTAAGGCGCAGGCAACAACGCGGCGATATACACCCATTCATGACTGGCTAATTCTATCTGAACAACCAGAATAGGAGGGTTAAGAGGTTCTAAGGTTAAAGTATGATGTGCCCACGATCGTGGGAGATCGCTCAAGTAGATATCATTTTTAAGCAAACGAAGATGTTCAGGGCGAGAGAAATCAACCCGCACTGATTCGACTTTATTGAGCTTGCTACTCAAAACACTTTCTATCGCTTCAATCGAGGCGGTTTTTAAACGGGTATCAGGGATCGGTTCGACAATCAACGCCTCTTTATTGAAAGAAACGAAGAAGCGCGTACCGCCCATATTGCGGATTTGATCCAACACGATATGGCGATATTTAACGGGCAGAGACTGGAAGAAAGTCACCGTCGAGGCAAACATATTGGCCATGCTTGAAGAGGCAGAACGAATCCCCTCCAGTTCTTTGTGTTTGGATTCGCTATACCAAATAGACGTTGCGATACCTTGAGCTATCACCACAGCTAACAAGGTCAGTAACAATGTTCTGGCAACCAAAGAGTTTGGCTTTAACCGACTCAACACGTTCATAGGAAATACTTCATTGCCGAGGTGCTCATTAACATCACTTGATTATCAGTGTTCATACTGAACAGGCACAGCGAGGATATAGCCATTACCGCGCATGGTTTTGATGTAGTGAGGATACTTGCCACTGTCGCCCAATCGGCTTCTCAGACGACTAAGCTGCACATCAATGCCTCGCTCAAAAGGCAACGCTTCACGGCCTCTGGTCGCGAATGAGATAGTGTCACGGTCGAGAACTTCGTTAGGGCGAGTTAAGAACAACATCAACAGAGAAAAATCACTGCCCGACAAATCCATCTCTTCGGCGCTTTCATTGTGTGAGATTCGGTGCGCAAGTGTATCGAGAGTCCAATCACCAAAGATGATCTGTTTAGGCAATGCATCCCTTGGCTTGTCGTCAACCACTTGAACACGGCGTAACAGAGCTTTGATGCGAGCCATTAATTGGCGCGGACTGAACGGTTTGGCAATGTAATCATCTGCACCAATTTCCAAACCAATGATCTGATCGGTTTCATCCGATACGGCAGTCAGCATGATGATAGGCACATTCGATTGCTTACGGACGCGTTGACACAAGGTAAAACCATCGTCACCGGGTAGCATCACATCAAGCAGAATCAGATCTGGATAACCTTGGTTTTGCAGATGAGCTTCTAGTTCAACACCATCTCCCACAGAAGAAACATCGAAACCAGATTTTGTGAGGTACTCTTCCAGCAGCTCGCGGATTTCTTGATCATCATCCACCACGAGAATTCGAGTATTTGTTGGCATCGCCCAAACCTATTAAATTTACAACTTATTCACATAGTGTATAGGCTGGCCGATTGTTTGATTATTGACATGTTTGTAAAGTTAGAAGAACAAACAGATAAAGATCACAACTTAGTGACCTCTATCTGAATCTTTAGGGCTTAATCCGCTATTGGTTGGTTATGAAGAGCAGCTGATCTCCATGGCTTTACCCCACTCAGGAGGTAAAGCCGCAAGGTGCTCATAATCCGGGTGTTCCGCGTAAGGGTCTGCCAGTACCACCATCAAAGCATCAATGTCGCTGCTATCACCGCGCTCTGCTTTGTCTATCGCCAGTTGAGCTAGGTAGTTTCTGAGGATGAATTTCGGGTTTGCCTGCCTCATCTTTTCGCAGCGCTCTGCCACTGAGCTCTCTTCCAGTTCACAGCGTTGTAAGTAGTTATCTACCCACAGCTTTGCTGCCTCTCGGTCGATAACCAAATCAATCACTTCTTGCGGCTGCAAGGTATCCAAATTCGACAACGTTCTAAAAAATCTTGGGTAGTCGACTTTGTTTTGCGACATCAGCTCGAACATAGATTCAAACAAACGACTGTCACCTTCTTGTTTCGAAAGTAGCCCCAACTTACGACGCATCATCTGACTAAAGTAACCGTTCATTTGCGGTTCGTACTGCTCTAAAGCCGCCTCTAAGTCGGCCTTATCCACCAGCGGAGAAAGTGAGTGAGCCAGTGCCGACAGGTTCCAAAGCCCTATTCTTGGCTGCTGGTTAAAAGCATAACGACCTTGGTAATCCGAGTGATTACAGATCAATCTTGGGTCATATTCATCAAGAAACGCGAACGGACCATAATCGAAAGTTTGCCCGATGATCGACATGTTATCGGTGTTCATCACGCCATGAGCAAAACCATTCGCTTGCCACAACGCAATCATCTCCGCGGTACGGTCAACAATCTGATTAAACATAGCAGCGTAGGGTTTCTCTTCATCGAGACACTCAGGGAAGTGCCATTCAATGACTTTATCGGCCAGCAACTTATGCTCAGCCAACTGATTGGTATAAAACAGATGTTCAAAGTGACCGAAACGGATGTGTGATTCGGCAGCACGCACCAACAATGCGCCCCACTCTTGCTTCTCTCGATATACCGGTGTGTCGCTGGTCATCATAGCCAACGCGCGAGTGGTTGGGATATTGAGCCCTGCCATCGCTTCGCTACATAAGTACTCACGAACGGTTGATCGAATAACAGCGCGTCCATCGCCCATACGTGAATAGGGCGTTTTACCGGCACCTTTAAGGTGTAAATCGAACGTTTCGCCACTTTTCGCGACAATTTGAGCTAATAACAGCCCTCTTCCATCACCTAAATCCGGGTTATAAGAACCAAACTGGTGGCCTGCGTATTTCATCGATAACGGAGAAAATTGCTCTGGTTCCACATTGCCAGACAAGGTATCTAGCAATTCTTCTGAAGCGCTCTCAAATGACGGAAAGCCAAGGTCAGTTGCAAGGGTTTGATTCCAGGCGAGCCATTGGACATTGCTTAACGGAGTTGGTTGGATTGGGGTATAGAACAGTCGAGGTAATGCAGTAAATCGATTGTTAAATGAAATAGAATCCCAGACAGACATGAGAGATACACTGTAGATAAAAGATAACTTAAGATTATCACAGTTTCGTAACAACTTCAGAAGTGCGATGGCGCTTGTTTATAGAGGTAAGGTGATAAACCATTCCACAAGAAGAAAGTGGTGACTAGGAGTAAATTACTGGGGGATGCTTGCTAGAAGAAGATGACTAAGAAAAAGTTAAGTGGCTAGCCTGATGAGAAAAGCCACATTTATAAGAGAAAGAGTTCTGACTTTGAAGACTTTTTAACAAGTGATTTCATAATAAAAACTAAAACTATAGAGCCATGAAGCTGACTACATTAGAGCAAGAATACCCACTAGAGAAAGGGTAGAGAAAATCCAAGTACGACTGATTACGCCAAAGTTACTGTGTTGAATCATTTCTTGATGCTGCATATGTCTCTCCTTGAGAACGTGATGGTGTAACTACAATATATCGGCTTTTCGCCAAAAGCAGCAAGCACATTAATATTAACCTTTTATGACAGCATCAAGAATATTCTGTAACCATTCACCTCTCTGATAAAACAGAAAGTTATGCTCGACTGGTCGTCGAAAGCAGTGCGCCAGCCCCAATAAAGACACCTCCAGTGACACGATTAAAGACCTTGGCTCGACCTTTCGCAAACAACCAATTTGACGACTTCGCCCCCAAGTAGGCATACACCAATAACCAAGACAATTCCATCACTGCGAAGGTAAAAGCAAACACGGTAAACTGTGGTAATAGCGCAATTGAGGGATCAATAAACTGTGGGAAAAGTGCAGTAAAAAACAAGATAGCTTTGGGGTTACTCGCGCCAACAATAAAGCCACTTAAGTAATGTTGCGCAGCGCTTTCTTTGACAGATTGAGCACCGCCTTGTTGATCCGATAACTTGTCATAATCTTGTTGGCTAGAGCGCAGAGACTTCCAACCGAGGAAGATCAGATAAGCTGCACCAGTCCATTTTATGACATTAAATACCACTTCAGACGAAGCAATAATTACCCCTAGCCCGGTAAACGATAAAGTTAAAATACCAGTAATCGCAGTTAAGCTCCCCAAGGCAGTAAATATCGATAATTTAAAGCCAGATTGCACACCTTTGGTCATGCACAATAAAGAACTTGGGCCTGGTGATGCCGTTAAAATTAGCACCGCTAATAAATAATAAATCCATGTATCAAAGCTCATCGTGAATCCTCCTTAACTCACTAAAACGACTAAATATTAAACACCAATATGTAATAAGCCCTCATATTAATCAACTAAATATTGCGCTTAACGTCTTCGATATAAATGCAAACATCTTTAATCTAGGCAATAAAAAACGCCATGCATTGCTGCATGGCGTTTAAATAAAAACGTTTCAAATCGAACGTCTTACTAGATGTCAGGTTCTAAGCTTACAGCCCTAAGATAGGGGCACTAACCTAATAATTGAAACCTAGTCTTTGTAGATAGAGAACTCATCAGCGCAAGCAACAAGCTGCTCACGAGTGATCATGAATACGCCATGACCACCGTTAGAGAATTCAATCCAAGTGAATGGAATCTCTGGGTACTGATCCATCATATGAACCATTGAGTTACCAACTTCACAGATAAGAATACCGTCGTCAGTTAGGTAGTCTGGTGCATTAGCTAAGATGCGACGAACCAATTTCAGACCGTCTGTACCCGCTGCTAGGCCAAGTTCTGGCTCGTGAGTAAACTCATCTGGCAGGCTGTTCATATCTTCTTCGTCCACGTAAGGTGGGTTAGATACGATCAGGTTGTATTTCTCTTTTGGCAAATCACGGAAAAGATCTGAACGGATTGGGAACACTTGCTGCTCCATGCCGTGATCTTGAACGTTCTGCTCTGCAACTTGCAATGCGTCAGTAGAGATATCAATCGCATCTACTTCAGCGTCTGGGAATGCGTGAGCACAAGCAATAGCGATACAACCACTACCCGTACACATATCCATGATGCGAGTTGGCTCTTCAGTTAACCAAGGTTGGAATTGAGCTTCGATCAGCTCACCAATTGGAGAACGAGGCACAAGAACGCGCTCATCAACGAAGAACTCAAGACCACAGAACCAAGCTTTGTTGGTTAGGTAAGCCGTTGGTGTACGATCATTAATACGCTTGATTACGCGCTCAACAATACGTAGACGTTCGCTGCTCGTTAGACGAGAGTTCATCACATGCGAAGGAACATCAATCGGCAGATAAAGAGTAGGTAAGATAAGTTGTACTGCCTCATCCCACGCGTTATCAGTACCGTGACCATAAAATAGGCCCGCTGCGTTAAAGCGGCTAACAGTCCAACGAATCACATCTTGAAGCGTGTGTAGTTCTGATACCGCTTCTTCTACAAAAATCTTATCCAAAATTGTCTCCGAAAAGCGCTACAATACTGCTAATTACGTTTCTAATTAGAATTCATAACCTGATGAGCAAAAAAGACACCGACTTCGATGACGATTTCGCCCTGTTCAACGATGCAGTAAAGGGCGTTAAAAAGTTGCAACAGGATACCATAGTCCAGCAGCCAAAAAGAAATGCCAAGCAAAAAGAAATTACTCGAACGGCAAGACAAGCCAGTGATAGCGAGTTTTATTTCTCGGATGAGTTCATTCCGCATCTTAGCGAAGACGGTCCGACGCGTTATGCGCGTGATGATGTCTCTAAATATGAGGTCAAGCGCCTCCGTCGTGGTGTCTACGTGCCTGACGTGTATCTCGATATGCATGGTATGACTCAACAAGAAGCCAAACGTGAGCTTGGCGCGATGATTGCGCACTGCGTGAAAGAGAGCGTGGCGTGTGCCTGTGTTCAACACGGTATCGGTAAACACATCCTTAAACAGAAGGTGCCTTTGTGGTTAGCACAGCACCCAGACGTGATGGCTTTCCACCAAGCACCGTTAGAGTTTGGCGGCAATGGCGCGCTGTTAGTCTTGCTTTCGGTTCCTGAGAAGTAATTCTGGTTAACAAACTCTCTCTCACCAAAAAACAACAAAGGGCATCCCAATCATATTGAGATGCCCTTTCTAATTGTCTGCAACTTTGTCATCAAACAGAGCTCAACGAGCTTATGGATTGATGTTCCAAAGCAACTCACCTTTTTGTGTCTCAAGGTTGAAGTCGATACACGCTAGGCCCGAAGTGGGAAACATAGGCGGCGCCATGCCTGTTGCAAACTCTGCAGTTAGGTAGCCAACTAGAGGTAAATGAGAAACAAATAAAATGGTCTCTAGTTTTTCTACTTCAGCCATTGCTAAGGTCAAATCAAACACATCGTCGGACATTCCATAAGGCGTAATATCATCACAGGTTTCTACTTTCTTTCCAGAAAACGCCTGAGAGATCTCTAACCACGTTTCTTGTGCCCTTAAATATGGGCTCACCAGCACTTTATCGAATTGACTAATCCCCTGCTCATTTGCAGCTTGTGCCACGGCAAGAGAAGCCATTTTCCCGCGCTTGGTCAACGCTCGTTCTGCATCCGAATCCGCAAAATGCTCTGCTTCACCGTGGCGCATAATGAATATTTTCATGTTCAATCCTGTCTTCGTAACATGTCGAAAGTCGATATATCCCATATATCAGCGAAACGCTACTTAGGTTTGGCTCTCAATCCAGAGAAACCGCAGTCAATATAAATAATTATATCAAGTCACTTGCCAAAGAGTTCGACTTTCTTAACAATCTTGTTAAAAGAAAATAAATTACTGATAAAAATCGATAAAAGTGATTTAGAAATCGCCAAAAAGCACTTCATATCCCAAAATATGATTACAAGGTTTGCACGCCGAATCATCGGGTACATAATTTAAAAACCACCTTCTCTGGAGATGCTCCTGTGCACTTAAGCCCAAATGATGAACATCAATACCGCTACATAACCTTAAATAACGGGTTACGTGTACTGTTAGTTCAGGATCAAAATGCTCAAAAAGCAGCAGCCGCATTAGCCGTCAATGTGGGGCATTTTGATGACCCTACAGACCGAGAGGGTTTAGCTCACTACTTAGAGCATATGCTATTTTTGGGAACTGAAAAGTATCCAAAGGTCGGAGAGTTCCAAAGTTTTATCAGCCAGCATGGCGGTAGCAACAACGCTTGGACAGGAACCGAGCACACCTGCTTCTTTTTTGATGTTGAATTGAATGCCTTTGAAACCGCACTCGATCGCTTCAGCCAATTTTTCACTGCTCCCCTGTTCAACGAAGAAGCATTAGATAAAGAACGCCAAGCCGTTGACTCCGAATACAAGATGAAACTCAACGACGACTCACGACGCTTGTACCAAGTTACCAAAGAACTGGTGAATCACAATCACCCATTCTCGAAGTTTTCTGTCGGTAATATCGATACGTTGGGCGACAGAAACGGCGAGACGATTCGACAAGAGATTTTAGCTTTCCACCAGCAACAATACTCTGCTGACTTGATGACACTGACACTGTCTGGCAATCAGTCGTTAGATGAGATGCAAAGCTGGGTTGAGGATCGCTTTAGCTCAATCACCAATCACAACCTACAAGGCAAAAAGGTTGAAGTTCCGATTGTCGGCGAGTTAAGTACGGGTGTACAAGTCCGCGTTGAGCCGATTAAAGAAGTGCGCAAACTGATCTTAACCTTCCCGATGCCAAGCATGGACGAACACTACGGCGTTAAGCCTTTGTCGTTCTTTGCCCACCTTTTAGGTTACGAAGGTGAAGGCAGTTTGATGATGCAACTCAAAGAGAAAGGCTGGATAACATCTCTCTCTGCAGGTGGTGGCGCGAGTGGCAGTAACTACCGTGATTTCACAGTCAGTTGCTCATTGACCATAGAAGGTTTAACCAAAACCGATAACATCATCCAAGCGATATTTCAGTACATCAAGTTAGTCGAACAACAAGGCATAGAAGAGTGGCGCTACCTAGAAAAACGCGCCGTTTTAGAGTCTGCTTTCCGCTTTCAAGAGCCAGCAAGACCGCTTGATGTCGTCAGCCACCTCGTCATCAACATGCAGCACTACCAAGAGCAAGATGTGGTGTATGGCGATTACAAAATGTCGCATTTCGATGACGAATTACAGCGTTCTTTGCTGCCTTACTTAACCGTAGACAACATGCGAGCGACCATTGTTGCTCAGGGATTCGAGTATGACAGGGAAGCGAAGTGGTACTTTACTCCCTACTCGGTCACACCTTTTAGCGCTGAACAAGTTCAATGCTTTACGTGCATTAACCCCGGTTGGCAGTTTGAACTCCCAAGCAAAAACCCGTTTATTTGCTACGATCTAGACCCGACTGAACTGGAAGGTGACGCTAAGTTCCCACAACTGTTAGAAGAGCTCGACGGCTTTAAGCTGTGGCACCTGCAAGACCATCAATTTCGAGTTCCTAAAGGTGTGGTGTATGTCGCTATCGATAGCCCGCACTCAGTTGCTAGCCCAAGAAATATCGTTAAAACACGCTTGTGCGTAGAGATGTTCTTAGACTCACTCGAAAAAGATACGTATCAGGCTGAAATCGCCGGAATGGGCTACAACATGTACACCCATCAGGGCGGTGTAACGCTCACTCTGTCCGGGTTTAGCGAGAAACAGCCACAACTGCTCAATATGATTCTTGAACGTTTCCAAGCACGCGACTTTAGTCCAACACGCTTCGAAACCATCAAGCATCAATTGCTCAGAAACTGGAACAACGCGTCGCAAGATCGCCCTATTTCGCAGTTGTTTAATGCAATGACTGGGATACTTCAACCAAATAACCCGCCTTATTCCGTGTTAATTGAAGCCCTAGAAACGATAGAGGTCGATGAGCTCTCCTCTTTTGTTCAAGCAATCTTGGCGGAACTTCATGTTGAGATGTTTGTGTATGGCGACTGGAAAAAAGCCGATGCACACAAGATGGCTGAAACGCTAAAAGATGCACTGCGTGTTCAAGATCAGGCTTACGAAGAATCACTGCGTCCGCTCATCATGCTCGGTGAAAACGGCAGCTTCCAACGTGAAGTGGTGTGTAACCAAGATGATTCAGCAATTGTGGTTTATTACCAATGCCCTGATATTTCACCTAAAAATATCGCGCTGTATTCATTGGCAAACCATTTGATGTCGGCCACTTTCTTCCATGAGATACGAACCAAGCAGCAGCTAGGTTACATGGTCGGTACTGGCAATATGCCGCTCAACCGACACCCTGGTATTGTGTTGTATGTGCAATCACCGAATGCCGCCCCTGCTGACTTGTTAGCTTCAATAGATGAGTTCCTCAATGCCTTTTACATGGTGCTGTTGGAGCTTAACGACTATCAATGGCACAGCAGTAAGCGCGGTCTCTGGAATCAGATTTCGGCACCAGATACGACTTTGCGAGGGCGAGCTCAGCGCTTATGGGTTGCGATAGGCAATAAGGATGTTGAGTTCAACCAAAGAGAGCGCGTATTGGAAGACCTTAAGGGGTTAACTCGCTCAGACATGATGCGTTTTGTGGTTAGCCAGCTAAAACCACGCACGGCAAATCGCCTGATTATGCATGCTCACGGTAATGCTCATAATGAGGAAGAGAAGCTGTCAGCAGGTGTTGAAATTGGCTCTATTGATGAGTTTCAGTTACGCCCGAAAGATACTGAGCTAGGCTGATAAAGCTGGAATGAAAATCATAAGGTTGATGTGAAAGCATCAACCTTTTTTATTGGATGCAGCCCAAAAGCAGATCTCCTATTACGCTCCTTCGTCGCTTTAGGAGATGACGGTAGTTTTGATTGACGTGTGTTTGACCACCTTTCTAATCAACGCAATAACTTACTTTTTATCTCTCAATCATCATTCCCGAGAAGGAGGAACGACTGAGTCGGGAATCTCATTCCTTTCACACTCGTTCATAAAACAGAAAAGCCCGCATCAATTGCTTGATATGGGCTTCTTAATCAATGAGTTAGAGAGTTACTTGTAGAAAGACTCACCCAATCCAGCACGTGTCAGTAGGCCATCACATGGCGCGAAACGATCACCGTACTTCTTAGCGAAATCGTTCATCATCTCAACCAGTGACTTAATGCCGATTTGATCCATATAACGGAACGGACCACCTAGGAATGGCGGGAAACCGATACCGAAAATCGCACCGATATCACCATCACGAGGGCTGCGGATAATGCCGTCGTCTAGACAACGAACCGCTTCGTTTAGCATAGGTAACACACAGCGCATCGCGATATCGTTATCGCTCAACTTAGGATCTGGTTGCAGCTTAAGCAGCTTGTAAACTGACTTATCCACTTCCTTCTTCTTGCCTTTGTAAGTGTAGAAACCTTTACCACTCTTGCGGCCTTTACGATTGTCATTCAAAAGAATATCGAACACATCAGGACCTTGGAAACGATCGCCAAGCTCATTCACTAAAATCGGAATGATCTTCGCACCGATATCAACACCCACCTCATCTAATAAAGTGATAGGACCAACCGGGAAACCGAAGTCCAATAACGTGCTGTCGAGCTTTTCAATCGGCTCGTTCGCTAGCAGTAAATGCGCTGCTTCGTTCATGTACGGAGCAAGAATACGGTTCACATAAAAACCAGCCGTGTCTTTCACAACAATCGGCGTTTTACCTTGCTTCTTCGCTAATGCAACAACCGTAGAAATCGTCTCTTCTGACGTAGTTTCATGAGGGATAACTTCTACTAGCGGCATTTTTTCGGCTGGGCTGAAGTAGTGAAGACCGACAACGTTTTCTGGTCGCTGCGCCTTCTCCGCAATCTTATGGATCGGCAATGAAGACGTATTCGTCGCGAAAATAGTCTCTGGCTTGGCATTGGCTTCGATGTCCGCAACCATTGACTGCTTAAGGTCGAGGTCTTCAAATACCGCTTCAATCACCACATCGGTGTGATTAAAGCTCGTAAAGTCGATACCACCAGACAGTTGAAGCATCTTACTTTCAAGGCCCGCTCGGCTCAGAATGCGACGCTTACGCTGCTTATCGAACAACTTGAAGTTGTAGTTAAGCGCGTTCAGTACACCTTCATTTGATACGTCTTTAATGCGTACAGGCACTTTCGCCTTAGCAACACTGACATGGCTGATGCCTGCGCCCATAAGACCACCGCCTAGCACACCAACACGCTTAACCGCTTTGGGTTCTGCGTCTGCGCCGTGTTCTTTTTTCATTTCCGTGGTTGCAAAGAAAATCGAACGAAGGGCTTTAGACTCTGAAGTCATAACCAGTTCTGAGAAACGCTTCGCTTCATACTGAAGACCTTTATCAAAGCCGTTCTCAAGGCCATAACGAATCACGTCTAAAATCGCATCCGCTGCTGGGTAATTGCCGCGTGTTTTCTGATTGGTCTTCTTAGAAGCTTGTTCAAAAATCACTTTACGACCAAGGCCGTTACGTGAAATCAGCTTTTCTTTGGTCGACGCTTGGCTTTTCGACGCAAGGCGCTTACCTTTTTTACTGCCCGTATTCTTTTCAACAAAGCTTTTAGCGACTTCAAGCAGGATAGTTTCAGGCACACAAGCATCGACAACACCGAGCGATTTCGCTTTCTTAGCGCGCAGTTGCTTACCCGTAAGGATTAGGTCAAGAGATGGCAGCAAACCAATAAGGCGAGGTAGACGCTGTGTACCGCCAGAGCCTGGTAACAGACCTAACTGTACTTCTGGCAGACCAACGCGAGTCTTATCTGAATCGGTACATACACGGTAATCACACGCCAGTGCAAGCTCTAAACCACCACCTAAACATGGGCCGTGAATCGCTGCGACTACTGGGTACGGTAGTTCAGAAAGCGTTTGGAACATCTCCTGCCCTTGGCGAGCCAGAGACTGTGCTTCGTCAGCCGTTTTACACGCATCAAGCATTCTTACATCAGCACCAGCGATAAAGTTATCTGGCTTAAGAGAATGAACGATTAGGCCCTTAACTCGGCTTTGCTTTTCTTTGAGTTGCTCGAAGATGGCTTTCATTTCTTCAGCAAAAGCCGCTTGCAGCGTGTTCATTTTCTCGTTTGGTACATCAATCGCTAACCAAGCAATATCTTGCTCATCGATATTGAGAGTAAATGCTGTCGCTTTCTTTTTGGTTGATTCAGTCGCAGAGGTTGAATCTGGTTGAGCGACTGTTTCTTTTTCTGTTGTTGCATCAAGAGTCGTAGACATTATTCTACCTCCAAGATCATTGCTGCACCTAAACCACCAGCCGCACACGCTGTGTTCAGTGCCAAGCCGCCACCGCGACGTTTCAGTTCACGTAATGTTTGAGTCATCATGCGTGCGCCAGTCGCTGCAAACGGATGTCCGTAAGCAATCGAGCTACCCAGCACGTTGAACTTCTCCATATCAATCTCACCGATCGCTTTATCGCGGCCAAGATTCTTCTGTGCAAACTCATCGCTTGCGAACATTTTCACGTTAGCCAAAACTTGGGCAGCGAATGCTTCGTGCATTTCGATCAGTGTTAGGTCTGACAACTCTAAACCGGTGTTCTTTAATACTTGTGAGGTCGCGTAAGTCGGGCCCATCAGCATATCTGTTTCAACACCAATCGCTGAGAACGCATAACCACGAATATAACCAAGCACTTCTAAGCCTAGTTCTTTCGCTTTACCTTCGCGCATCAACATCACTGCTGCACCGCCATCGGTAAGAGGCGTAGCATTGGCTGCCGTTACACTGCCGTACTTTCTATCAAAAGCAGGACGTAGCTTGGCGTATCCTTCAACCGTTGAGTCGTGGCGAATGTTGTTGTCTTCCGCTAGATACTTTTTGTAAGGTGCCGGGAATGCCGTCATCACTTCGTCTTTAATCTTGCCTTCTTTCCATGCCTGAGAAGCCAAAGAGTGAGAACGGTGAGCAAGTGCATCTTGAGCTTCGCGAGTAATACCATGCGTCTTAGCCATTTGCTCAGCCGTTTGTCCCATGGATAAACCGGTCGAGTATTCAGCAACTGCAGGTGGTACTGGCATCAAATCTTTTACGGAAAGTGTTTTAAGAATTTTCAGCTTTTGACCCATAGTTTTCGTTTTACTCAGCGCTAATAGATTTGCCGCTAACTTTTTCGAAACACCGATAGGCAATACAGAAGAAGAGTCCGCACCGCCCGCAATACCGATATCAATCGTGCCAGCCATAATGCTTTCGGTCACGTTAACTGCCGCTTGGAAGCTGGTCGCACATGCTCGTGTGACACTGTAGGCATCGGTATTGATGTTCATGCCTGTGCCCAACACGATTTCACGCGCAATGTTCGGCGCTTCTGGCATTTGCACTACTTGGCCGAACACAACTTGTTCGATAAGCGCAGGATCGACATCCGTTCTTGCAAGCATTTCGCTCACAACCATTTTGCCTAGGTCAACCGCAGGCACTTGGCTAAATTCTGTGCTCTGACGAGCAAATGGGGTTCGTAATCCAGCGACAACGGCAACACGTTCTCCAGAACGCGTTTTGACTTCCTGTTTGCCCATGGTTTCTCCTTAAAGTTAAGAGGTCTGACCTGAAGCATTGTAAAGAAGTTGTTAATTAAATCAAACGAGCGTTTAAATAAACGTGATACGAGTATCTCACTGTTTGAAAATATAACTGCGCATTCAGGCGAACCTTTTGGGGGGAAAGGTTGTCGTAAGAGACTAAACTATTGTAAGCAAAGACTGTTATCGCTGTGTAGGGAATGGTTTTCTTGAGGCAAAAAAAAACCACACAAAGCTGTGTGGTCGGAATGTATATAAAGCAATTAACTTAGCGCCAATTGAAATAATCAGTTTCCTGATTAGGAGAAAGTAAAGTCAGCCTTCAAAAGGAAGTGTCGTCTTGCTCAACATGCTAGCCACGAATGACTAACTAGACGACAAGGTGTACTATAACGGGTTCGAGGCCTTAGATTTTGAAGTAGATCAATTTTAATGTGATTTTACGATTTCCTGCCGATCGTTAGCTCTAAAAATATAAAAACGAAGCACAACGTATAGAGGACAGCTATACGCAGAGCAATTATGGAGGCTCGTGTGTCAATAATAAAAATGTTTGGAAAGAAAACAGCCAAGCGTCCGGTCAACTCTGATATGGACAAACAAAGAAAATACGAAGCACTTGTGCGCGCCTATCATCGTGACCTCTTTCGCTACGCCTATTGGTTATGCAAAGACAAAAGCATTGCCGAAGACTTAGTTCAAGAAACTTGCCTTCGTGCATGGAAATCACTCGATAGCCTTCAAGATGAAAAAGCCGCCAAATCTTGGCTGATTACCATCTTGAGACGCGAGAACGCTCGACGTTTTGAACGCAAACAGTTTGATCTGGTTGATATCGACGATCACGGTAACGATGCTAGTGTCAGTGATGACCCGCACCATCAGCATCAGTGGTTGCAAGCCCAGATCATGAAACTTGAAATTGATTACCGTGAACCTCTCTTCTTGCAAGTGATTGGTGGTTTTAGTGGTGATGAGATTGCCGATATTCTCGATCTCAACAAAAACACGGTGATGACACGTTTATTCAGAGCTCGAAATCAGTTGAAAGAGTTGTTGGATACAGAAGAGGCAGAGAGGGGGCAACATAATGGATGATTTGGAATTTCGTCGTCGTGTATTGTCGGAACCTAAACAACGTACACAAGATATTGTTGATGCGACCGCGAATAGCGAAGCCAATAGTAACTTCTTAGACGATGTACTAGCGCTTGATAAACAGATCCACTCTGCGATGAATGTGGATGTGCCAGACGATCTTGCTGATCGTATTCTGTTCAATCAGACCTCAAGCGAAGAAAGCAAAGTAGTAAGGCCAACGTTTGCGAGACGAGCAATGGCAATGGCCGCCTCAGTAGCATTCGTTGCAGGTTTATTAGTTGGCCAAGTGAATTGGGGAAATGCATTCGTTTCACCTGCGCAAGCTAGTTTAGTTGATACAGCGATGAAGCATGTTGTTGATGAGAAGAGCTTTGTTAGTAGCATCGATGAACAGGTTACATCGCAGCAGATCAACGCAAAAATGAACCCATTTGCTTTTCAGTTTGATGACGCTTTCCCTTACCATGTTTATTACCTAAACCACTGTGGCTTTGGTAAATCCAACGCAGTACATATGGTCTTCCAAGGCGCAAAAGGCAAAGTAACACTGTTTTTAACCGGTATTCCAACAGACAAACCTATCGATTTTGATGAAAAAGGCATGTCCGGCTCGGTAACACCCGTAGATGGCAGCAGCTTAATCCTTGTGGGTGAAAATGGTGAGGATGTTTCCAAAATCGCCGAAAAGCTGACAAAAATGATCAAACCAATGAGCTGATTCGCTCTTAAAGCCCCGTCACAAAAGGCCCAGCAATTATATTACTGATATTGCTGGGCTTTATTTATAAATAAGCCGCAAAATCATTCACCACACCAATACCTCTAGAGTTAAAACTCTAAAAAACAGCATTTCACACCATTTTCGTGCCAGATAGGCGTCATTTCCATAATTTTACCCTCAAAATGTCCAATGGTCGGATTTGTATATCGTATACTTGCGAATAGGATCAGCCACCATTGAGCAATTGCTCAAATTAATCGCCCTGTAGAGGCGGATATATAAAGGAATAAATGAATGACTACCAACAACACGCGTCTGTTTAAAAAGTCTCTTTTAGCAGTAACAATCACACTGGCGTCTTCGCAAGCGATGGCAGCAGGTTTTCAAATTAACGCACAATCAGCAACTGGCATCGGCCGCGCTTTCGCTGGTGACGCAGTAATCGCAGATAACGCGTCAGTAATGGCACGTAACCCTGCAGCAATGGCACTATTTGACAAAACTGAACTATCTCTTGGTTTTGAAAGCATCACTTCTATGATTGAAGTCAAGGATGCTACTTACACAGGCTTCATGGGCGGTAATTCTAGCAATGCTGACTATGACGATGCTGGCGATACTTCGATTGCACCAAACATTCATCTAATCGTCCCAGTAAATGATAAATTTGCATGGGGTGTAAATGCTTATTCTAACTTCGGTACAAAAACTGAATTCAGCGATAGCTATGTGGGTGGTGAATACGGCGGCCTAACAGATGTAAAAAGTGTTAACTTTGGTTTAGCTGGTTCATACCGTCTAAACAAACAGTGGAGCTTTGGTGCAGGCCTTGACCTTATTTACGGTAAAGGCGAACTGAAACGAACAATGAGCTCGGAAGTTAATACTCCGCCAATCCCAGGCTTGCCACAAGCAGGTCAAACAGTTCTTGATGCTGAAGCGGATGGTTGGGCTGTGGGCTTTAACCTTGGTACTGTTTTCGAGTTAAATGAAAATAACCGTTTTGGTTTGGCTTACCACTACTCTCCGAAACTTGAAGCTGAAGGCGATATCAGCTACCAAGGCACTGAATATAAAGATGATACCCTTCATATGCCTCTACCTGATATGGTTGAGTTCTCTGGTTTCCACAAGATTGAAGATACTAAATTCGCAGTTCATTACTCAGTGCAATGGATTGGTTGGAGCTCATTTGACAAGCTAGAAGCAGACAAAGCAGGTGTTCTAAACAATTACGAATGGCAGAATGGTATGCACTACTCTCTAGGTGGTACATATTACATGAATCGCGATTGGACACTTCGTGCCGGCTACATGTATGACACAAGTGCACAAGATGAAGTCACTTCAGTTTCAGTTCCAGATTCAGATCGCCAATGGTTCTCAGCTGGTTTCACATACCACATCAACGAAGCGTCAAACGTAGACTTTGGTTTCACATACTTAATGGGCGACGATGTTAAAGTTAATGAATCAACTTCTGTTGTTTCGTCAATTTCAGCAACAACTCGTGCAGATGCAATCCTAATGGGTCTACAGTACAGCCGTAGCTTCTAATAAAAGCTAGGTTATAAACCTCAAAGGGTCGCATAATGCGACCCTTTTTTATTGCCTAAACCACTGACCTACATCAATTTAAGCTTACAACTGTAGCCTGCAAGGTCAATATATGACTACAAGTGTACGCTCAAACTTCGCAACACAGCAGAAACATTTAGATTATTTCTCTAATAATTAAACACATTTACTCATTAAATCCCTAAAACACTGTTTTATTCGAATTTCATTTTTAAAGTAATGACTCTAAACGTAGAATCACGCCACTAAATACTTATGATTCAGCGAACATAATAATGAAAATGAATAAGACTCTTCTATCTGCTGCAGTGGCAGTTGGACTACTTTCGACTTCTACCGTCACTCACGCGGCAGGTTTTCAACTAGCAGAATACTCAGCAACAGGCCTTGGCCGCGCATACGCTGGTGAAGCTGCAATGGCTGACGGCGCAGACGCACAATGGCGTAACCCTGCCATGCTGACTTACCTAGAAGGTACTCAGGTTTCTGTTGGTGCTATCTATGTTGACCCTAACATCGATATCGACGGTACTTCTACGTCCATGATGGGACAATCTACTTCGTCAAATTCTAGCGATTTTGCGCACAGTGCAGTAATCCCAAACTTTTATGTTTCTCATAAGTACAACGACAAGTTCGCATTAGGCTTTGCTGCTGGCACTAACTACGGTATGGAAACAGACCTAGGTAAAGACTTTGGTGGCGCAAACCACGGTAACGAAGCAAGTGTTACTACGATGGAGCTAAACCTAAACGCGGCTTACCAAGTACTTGAAAGCGTATCTATTGGTGGTGGTATTCGTTACATCATGGCTGAAGGTAGCTTTGGAGCGGTATCTACAGTTAACTCTCTAGTTCCTATGCCTCAAGGTACAGCTTTAAAATACATGGAAGGTGATGACACAGCGTGGGGCTGGCAAGTTGGTACCGCTTGGCAGATCAATGAAAACAACCGCCTTGGTTTTACCTACAAGTCAGAAGTAGACCTAACGCTTGAGGGCCACGCAAATGGTGTCGCTTTTGATGCTGTTGCTGGCGCTTTAGGTACTCCTGTGAAGTCAAAATATAACGGCTCAATGCAACTTGCATTGCCAGCAACCGCCGAGCTTGCAAGCTTCCATCAACTATCAGATAAAGTCGCTGTACATGCGAGCGTTAACTGGACTAATTGGAGTAGCTTTGAAGAACTAGTAGCTGACATCCCTGAATTCGGTCCTGCTCGAACTCAAGATATCAAGCAAGAGAACTGGGAAGACAACTACCGCTTTGCGATCGGTACAACTTACCAAATGACACCTAAGTTAGCTCTGCGCTCTGGTATTGCGTACGACACTTCAGCGGTAAGCGATGAACACCGTACTGCGACGATTCCGGAAACAGACCGCACTTGGTTGAGTATTGGTGCTGGCTACCAATGGTCTGAGCAACTAACACTAGACGCTGGTTTCACTTACATCCTAGCGAAAGACGCAAAAATGGTTGAAGATGACGCAAGTTCTGCGCCATTTGGTGGTGACTTCGAAGGTGAAGTGACTGGTAGCATCTGGTTAGTGGGCATCCAAGCGAACTACCGCTTCTAATCTACCGCCCTAAAAGTAGTAAATATTAAAAAGGCTCAATGTTGCATCAACATCGAGCCTGTCTTTTATCGGTTTTCTAAATCGTGTTTCTAGGGCGTGTTGATCTTTC
>NZ_JBFRPK010000014.1:0-6108 GCF_041471965.1 Vibrio sp. 10N.261.51.A3 | reverse complement strand
TCCACCATGGCCATCTTCTATTTGATAAGTGATAGCGATTTGTTGCGACTGACCATTGGCCAAATGGTTAAATGCGGGATTGGTGGCATCAACAATTAATGTATGACCATCAGTATCTAAGGTGATACCTGCGGGGATTTTCCCTGCCTGAAGTTGACCATCGATGGCATATTCAAGGTGACTGATGGTTAAAGCGTCGCCGTCTTTGTCTGTGGCACCTACTAGCAGATTGAGGGTGTGATGATTATCGACCCCCTCACTGACACTGTCGGTTAAAGGTGTCACATCAGGGTTGTCGTTAACCGCAGCTAAGTTGGTGGTTGCGCCGGTGTGGGTCACACCACCGTGTGCATCCTTAACGTCATAGCTGAAGTGTACATCGCCGTTATAGTCTTTCTCTGGGGTAAACGTAAACGTACCATCGGCATTGTTTAGAATAGAGCCATGGTCGACATGGAGGTTTTCAATGGTTAGCTTACCGGCGTCATTGGCATCCACATCGACGGTATTCGCTAATAGTTGCGCAGTGGTTAAGGTTTGGCGTGTATCTTCACTGCCATTTGCAAGCACAACTTCAGATGAACAGTAAGGTCTGTCGTTACTGCCGTGAATGGTGATGACAATATCGTGTGTTGTACCATCTTTTGAATGGACTGTAATCGTATCGGTTAGGCTTTGCCCTTCACCAAGCTGGTCAATTGCAGTGCCACGCGTTGTGGGTCTAGCACCTATACCTGATAGATGCCCAGCATCGGCATGGTAATGCCAGGTGCCATCGGTGAGTAAGATTAGATCGCCATAGGTGCCGTGATAGTCGTAACCATTGCTGCCTTGGCGTTCAAATCCTGACTCGCCTACATCGGGGTCTGTGATGGTCAGCTTGCCATCCGCATAGAGTGTTGTATTGCCAAGTGTGGCTATGCCTGAGTGAGCATAGTCAGGTGACATGTCGACACCCGCGCTGCTTTCGGTTATTGAACCAGTATCAACGCCAGCGATTTGGGCTTTATCGCCAACAGCCGAGAGCGTCGTTGATGCGCCAGTGTGTGTTGTACCACCATGCGCGTCTTTCACATCGTAGGTGAAGTGGACGCTGCCGTTGTAATTGTGGCTTGGAGTGAAGGTGAAGGTTCCATCGTGATTGTCTTGAATCGAGCCATGGTCAGCATGCAAATTAGCGATAGTGAGCTTACCTGCATCGTTGGCGTCTACGTCAACAGTATTAGCGATTAGCTCGGTTGCTGTGATGGTTTGAGCAAGATCTTCTTTACCGCTGTTCAGTTGCACTTCACCAGAACAATACGGACGGTCGTTATCGCCATGAACGGTGACAACAATATCGTGAGTGGTGCCATCAGCCGATTTGACGGTGACAGTATCCGTTATCGATTCACCTTGGCCGAGGTGATCAATCTTTCTACCTGTTGCGTCTTGGCCTATGGAAGCGTAGTAGCTCCAATCTCCGTTACTCTGAAGTATGACACGACCATGAGTGCCGTAATAAACGCCGGTTTGGGCATGGCTTTCACCGGAGTCTGGATCAACAATGTTCAGGTGACCATCAGTGTGTATTTCGTCGTTCCATAATTTGCCGATGTTTCCATGCATATGATCTGGTGAGCGATCATCGACGTAGCCACCAGACATTGTACCATCTGGTGCTGTATAGGTATGCCCTTCATGAACATCTCCAGTATAGACACCGCCGATAACGGCAGAATTATTAACCCCTGTAATCGTTATTGAGAGGTTTTGAGTGCTGCTCGCATTATGCTCGTCTGTGACTGTTACTGGAACAGTCAATGTCTTCGTGACACCTGATGCTAACGATTGATAGCTAGAGTGAGCAGGATCGAAGCTATAACTGCCGTCCGGATTAACCACCAAGCCATCAATCTGCGGTGCGCTGTAAGTCAAGGCCGCACCGGTATCAATATCTTGGCCAACCATTTGTCCATTTAGAACGCTTCCACCTTCAGTCACTGAGTGGGACTGAGCATTGATGGTTGGGGCATCGTTGGTACCATGAACCGTTAGCTCTATCGTGTGTGTTGTACCATCTGCTGAGCGTATAATGGCTGAATCGTGTTTAACTTCGCCTTGCGCTAAGTTCTGTATATTGCGGTTGTCGAGGGTATAGGTGTAGTGACCGTCGCGCATGAGCAGTATGTGCCCACCCAGTTTGGTGTCGTAGCCAATACCTTGATAGGTTTGTGAGCCTATATTCGGATCAAACTGTGCCTCTCCCTTATCAGGGTCTTGGATGTTTAATCTGCCGTCGTAATGCAGTTGGTAGTGGGTATCTATATAGCCGCGATCTTCAGTTACTCCCCGTAAGTCTGCATTGGCTTGTGCGTCGGTAATAATCGCGTTATCTGGAGTTGCGATAAGATCAAACTTAGCTTGAGTGCTGACGCTGCCCCCATGGCCGTCAACCACATCATAGGTGAGTCGAATCTCACCATTGAAATCTTTATCTGGCGTGAAGGTATAAGTGCCATCTTTATTATCAGTCAGGCTACCGTGTGTCGCTTGCAAATTTGTCACGTGCAATACATCGCTACTATCCACATCGCTTGCATGTGTTAGCAAGTCAGAAGCCTTGATGGTTACGGGTTGATCCTCTTTACCCGCAGGAAGCTGAGTCCACGCACTGACAATTGGTTTGTCGTTGCTGCCTTGCACATCGATAACGACTTTATGAGGGACTGTCGCTCCTGTTGAATCGGTAGCGGTGATCCAGAATGATTCAGACTGATGTTCACCAGCCGCGAGTTTATCCGCGGCACCGCCGGTTGAATTGTCTAGCTGATAGTGCCAATGACCATGCTGATCAATCGATAGCGTTCCCCATTGACCTTGGGGTTGATTGATTGCCCACGTAACGGTGTCGGACTTATCTATATCAGTCGCGATTAAGCTCCCTGTCGCATCGGGGTTTCCTGCCGTGTTCAAGCCCTGTTCGATCACCGCGCCACTTGAGGTACCTGAGATAGTAGGGCGGTCATTGGTGCCATTGATAATGACTTTAATGGTTGACGGTGTGCCATCGATGGAAGAGACCGTAAAGGTTTCCTCAACTTTATCGCCAACATTTAACTGATTAAATACGTTGTTGGCGGTGAATGTCCAATGGCCATGGGCGTCGATGTTTAGGTTGCCGTTCGAGCCAATTATTGAATCTGGCGTAAACGTATTGTCTGGGTTGTCTACATCGGTGCTGGTCAACGTTCCTGATGTCGTGACTGCTTTGTCAGTCTCATCGATGGCTACGGTCGCACTGCTGACAGTAGCGGTGTCGTTAGTGCCGTTAATCGTGACTTTTATGGTTGACGGTGTGCCATCAACAGACGATACAGTGAAGGTCTCTTCGACTTTATCGCCGATGTTTAATTGATTAAATGCGCTGTTGGCAATGAACACCCAGTGGCCACTGGCATCAACAGTTAGGTCACCGTTGGTGCCAGTAATAGAATCCGGCGTGAACGCATTATCTGGATTATCCACGTCAGTACTGGTTAGCGTGCCTGATGTGGTTACCGCTTTGTCAGTTTCATCGATGGCAATGGTCGCGCTGCTGACAGTAGCGGCGTCGTTAGTACCGTTAATCGTGACTTTTATGGTGGAAGGTGTGCCATCGATGGACGAGACAGTGAAGGTTTCTTCGACCTTATCGCCGACGTTTAGCTGATTAAACGCGCTGTTGGCAGTGAACACCCAATGTCCATTAGCATCAATAGTCAGGTCACCGTTGGTGCCTGAAATAGAATCCGGCGCAAACGTGTTGTCTGGGTTGTCTACATCGGTGCTGGTCAACGTTCCTGATGTCGTGACTGCTTTGTCAGTCTCATCGATGGCTACGGTCGCACTGCTGACAGTAGCGGTGTCGTTAGTGCCGTTAATCGTGACTTTAATGGTCGAAGGTGTGCCATCAACAGACGACACAGTGAAAGTCTCTTCGACTTTATCGCCAACGTTCAATTGATTAAACGCGCTGTTAGCGGTGAACATCCAATGACCATTGGCATCAATAGTCAGGTCACCGTTGGTGCCTGAAATAGAATCCGGCGTGAACGCATTGTCTGGATTATCAACATCGGTACTAGTCAATGTTCCTGATGTCGTTACCGCTTTGTCAGTTTCATCAATGGCAACGGTCGCACTGCTGACAGTAGCTGCGTCATTAGTGCCATTAATCGTCACTTTGATGGTCGAGGGTGTGCCATCAACAGACGACACCGTGAAGGTTTCTTCGACCTTATCGCCGACGTTTAGCTGATTAAACGCGCTGTTGGCGGTGAACGCCCAATGACCATTAGCATCGATAGTCAGGTCACCGTTGGTACCTGAAATAGAATCCGGTGTGAATGCATTATCTGGATTATCCACGTCAGTACTGGTCAACGTTCCTGATGTCGTTACCGCTTTATCAGTCTCATCCACACTGACTGTTGCGGTACTGACTGTCGCTGCATCGTTAGTGCCATTAATCGTCACCTTGATGGTCGAGGGTGTGCCATCAACCGACGATACCGTGAAGGTCTCTTCGACTTTATCGCCGACATTCAATTGATTAAACGCGCTGTTGGCGGTGAAGAACCAATGACCATTGGCATCAATAGTCAGGTCACCGTTGGTGCCAGTAATCGAATCCGGTGTGAATGTGTTATCAGGATTATCAACATCGGTACTGGTTAACGTGCCTGATGTCGTTACCGCTTTATCAGTCTCATCCACACTGACTGTTGCGGTACTGACTGTCGCTGCATCGTTAGTGCCATTAATCGTGACTTTGATCGTTGACGCTGTGCCATCAATAGACGAGACAGTGAAGGTCTCTTCGACTTTATCGCCGACATTCAATTGATTAAACGCGCTGTTGGCAGTGAAGCTCCAGTGACCATTGGCATCAATAGTCAGGTTACCGTTGGTGCCTGAAATAGAATCCGGCTGGAAAGCATTGTCTGGGTTATCTACGTCGGTACTGGTTAGGGTGCCTGAGGTTGTTACCGCTTTGTCGGTTTCATCGATAGCGACGGTCGCACTGCTGACAGTAGCGGCGTCGTTAGTGCCATTAATCGTGACCTTGATCGTCGAAGGGGTGCCATCGATGGACGACACCGTGAAGGTCTCTTCGACCTTATCGCCGACATTCAATTGATTAAACGCGCTGTTGGCTGTAAAGGCCCAATGACCATTAGCATCAATAGTCAGGTCACCGTTGGTGCCTGAAATAGAATCCGGCGTAAACGTATTGTCTGGGTTGTCTACATCGGTACTGGTCAACGTGCCTGATGTCGTTACTGCTTTGTCGGTTTCATCGATAGCAACGGTCGCACTGCTAACAGTGGCTTTGTCATTAGTGCCGTTAATCGTGACTTTGATGGTCGATGGTGTTCCATCAACAGACGACACCGTGAAGGTTTCTTCGACTTTATCGCCGACGTTCAATTGATTAAATGCGCTGTTAGCGGTGAAGAACCAATGACCATTGGCATCAATAGTCAGGTCACCGTTGGTGCCTGAAATAGAATCCGGCGTAAACGTGTTGTCTGGGTTATCCACGTCAGTACTGGTGAGGGTTCCAGAAGTTGTTATAGCGCTGTCCGTTTCATCCACACTGACTGTTGCGGTACTGACTGTCGCTGCATCGTTAGTACCGTTAATCGTGACTTTAATGGTCGAAGGGGTGCCATCAACGGAAGTGACGGTAAAGGTTTCTTCGACTTTATCGCCGACGTTCAGTTGATTAAACGCGCTGCTCGCGGTGAACACCCAATGACCATTGGCATCAATAGTCAGGTCACCGTTGGTACCGGAAATGGAATCGGGTGTGAAGGTATTATCTGGATTATCCACGTCAGTACTGGTTAGCGTACCTGAGGTAGTTACCGCTTTGTCGGTTTCATCGATGGCGACGGTCGCACTGCTGACAGTAGCGGTGTCGTTAGTACCGTTAATTGTCACCTTGATAGTGGACGGTGTTCCATCAACAGACGACACCGTGAAGGTTTCTTCTACTTTATCGCCGACGTTTAACTGATTAAACGCGCTGCTCGCGGTGAACACCCAATGACCATTAGCATCAATAGTCAGGTCACCGTTGGT
>NZ_JBFRPK010000013.1:0-8851 GCF_041471965.1 Vibrio sp. 10N.261.51.A3 | reverse complement strand
CGCCATGCTCGGCGCACAAAGAAAAGCCCCGACACCGAAGTGTCAGGGCTAGGGTCTTACTCGCAGCAGTCCGGCTACTAATAAATGCTCCATGCATCATCCATAATAGTGGCTGTAATCCTTCAGCTCTTTCCTTTACTTCGCCGTCCTAGCGGTGTCCAATCATCCTGAAAGCTAACAATCCTAGTTAGCGCACATCACTTGTTCCGTGAGCGGTGTCCTTTACATCGTCCTGATGCTAATCCAACCCTTTAAATCCTAAAGGTGTCCATTGTCATTCCGTTGCAGCTAACTTCCTGTTAACTGGCTGTATCCCTACAATGTCCTTACGCTCCATGCTTGACTACTCAATCCTAAGTAACCAAATCTTCATCCTGAAGATAACCAAATCCTTGGTGCTTTCCTGTTCCGTGTCAGAATCCTTCCGACAAGGTTTAATTTACGCGATTTAGGATTTTGGACAATAGATTTGCATCACACTTTCAATTCAATAAAGTTGTTAATTATATAAAACAATTAAAATTCAAAAGCTTAACCATGTGCACATCAATCTCTCTAGCGATGTATTCGTGTTATCTTACAGCCTTTGTAAGAGATCTCTCACAAGCTGTGGGCGGTTTTATGATTCGCTATCATTCACCGGAGCGAGTAAAATGACCGAATACTAAAAATGGAGGTCAACATGCTGACAAAAGATGTGTCTGAAGAGTTGAAATCAGTGCTTGAAGGACTGCAAGCACAAGGGAAAGAGCCAACTGTTGCTTTAGTGAAAGCTCGTATGAGTACATCCGTTCCAATGCCAGCTTTGATTACAACCATCAAGAGCTGGAAAAGTGCGAATCGCGTTCCTAAAGTGGAAGTCGCGGCACAAGCAGAGCCAGCACTTGATCGTGTTAGCCAACTGGAAAAGCAAATCCTTGAACTCACTGCTCGCGTTGCCATGCTTGAAGCTAAACTAACTGATCAATAAGGCAACTGAGCAATAAGTTGACCGATAAATAAGCTAACAGAGAAATTAGAACACTATGAAGATATGGGTTGATGCGGACGCTTGTCCAAAGGTTATCCGAGAAACAATCGTACGCGCAGCTGAGCGCACAGGGGTTGAATGTACCTTTGTGGCAAACCATCTGGTTCCCGTTCCTAAACGCAATAACATTCACTCAATTCAAGTGCCAAGCGGGTTTGATATTGCTGATGATGAAATCGTAAAACGCACTGAACCCGGCGATCTTGTGATTACATCCGATATCCCTCTGGCTGACGAAGTGATCACCAAAGGTGGGCAAGCACTCAGCTCTCGTGGTGAGCTTTACACCAAAGAGACCATCAAAGCGCGTCTGAACATTCGTGACTTTATGGATACTATGCGCTCAAGTGGCATCCAAACGGGTGGACCAAGTGCCCTTTCTCAAACCGACCGTCGTGAGTTTGCCAACCACTTAGATAGAATTCTAGCCAAACGCTAGCTGGCTCATCCGAGCTTAACCTAGTTCTATCTCTCCATAAAAAATCAAAAAACCTGCAAACAATGCAGGTTTTTTTAATATCAATTAGAAGAAGGTTTCCCCTACTCTACAACTAAGGCGTGTAGTACGTTGCAGCACCTGGACCTACTGGTAGGCCAAACACGAATACCCAAACGTAGAACATTAAGCTCCAACCAACCAAGAATACGATTGAGTATGGAAGCATAGTTGCAATCAGAGTACCGATACCTAGGTTCTTCATGTAACGCGTCGCTACAGCTAGGATAAGACCAAAGTAGCTCATCATTGGCGTAATGATGTTGGTTGTTGAATCACCGATACGGTAAGCCGCTTGAATCGTTTCAGGTGCGTAACCTACTAACATTAGCATTGGAACGAAGATTGGCGCTGTTACTGCCCACTGAGCAGAAGCCGAACCGATCATCAGGTTAATGAAGCCACACATTAGGATGAATGCGAAGAACAACATTGGACCCGTTAGGCCGATATCCTGTAGGAAAGTAGCACCTGCAACTGCGAATACTTGACCGAAGTTAGTCCACTTGAAGAAAGCAACAAACTGAGCAGCGAAGAACACAAGTACGATGTACATGCCCATTGAAGACATAGACTTAGACATTGCATTGATTACATCACGGTCTGTTTTCATTGTGCCGGTAACTTTACCGTAAACAAAACCAGGAACTGCGAAGAATACGAAGATGAACGCTACGATACTTTTCAGGAATGGAGAACCTGAAACCGTACCTGCTGCTGAACGTAGAACACCATCAGCTGGAACAATCGTCCAAGCAAGAAGCGCTGAAACCGCTAGCACTGCGATACCCGCAAACTTAAGGCCTTTCTTCTCAACGTCTGTTAGCTTGCCCATTGAATCATTTGATAAATCTTCAGACGCTTCTTCGTCGTTGTATTTACCCAGTTTTGGTTCAACAATCTTCTCAGTTACAAATGCACCTGTAATCGCGATGAAGAAAGTAGAAACAAACATGAAGTACCAGTTTGATTCAGGACCAACGTTGTAAGTCGGGTCAATCATTTGTGCTGCTGTTGTAGTAATACCAGAAAGCAGCGGGTCAACCGTACCGATTAGAAGGTTTGCAGAGTAACCACCAGATACACCAGCAAATGCTGCCGCTAGACCTGCTAATGGGTGACGACCCAAAGAGTGGAAAAGCATTGCTGCAAGCGGGATAAGTACTACATAGCCAAGCTCTGAAGCCGTGTTAGAGATAATACCTGCGAAAACTACGGTTACCGTAACCATGCGCTTAGATGCGCCCATTACCATGCCACGCATCGCCGCAGATAATAGACCTGAGTGCTCAGCAATCGCAACACCTAGCATTGCAACAAGCACGGTACCTAATGGCGCAAAGCCAACAAAGTTTGTCACTAGATTAGTAACAATGAGCTGTAAGCCTTCAGCATTAAGTAAGCTTACAACGTAGATCATGCCGTCAGCAGCACGACCTGGAGCACCTTCTGGACGAGGGTCCATAACAGACACATCAAAATATCCTGCTATACCTGAAGTAACTAGAATAGCGACACAGAAGATTGCGAAAAGAGTGATCGGGTGGGGTAATAGGTTCCCCAAATATTCAACACCATCGAGAAAACGGGTAAAAATAGGTTTCTTTGGCGAGTTGTTTTTTATTGAAGCTGATGAACTCATCAGTTCCCTCCTTGTAGTGATTCCTATGCAATTGTGACAAAAATGTTCAAATTGCCAGCGAAGGGTACGCGACAAAATTATTAATTAGAAATTAAAAATGTTACAAAATGTGTAACAAACGACGATTTTTAACTACATTAGAACAATTAATTAGCAAATAAATCTACATTAAATACAAAATCTAGATTTATAATTCACAAGCACACATTCACTACAAATATAACTGATGATATAACTCATTGATTCAATTGAAAATAAAACACGCCATACTCTAAGTTAATACGCAATATCCTGTCAGGTTCTTCTCGAGGGAAAAGAAAAACAGACAAATGAATGAAGTTTGACTTTCCCCTCGTTTTTACACTCGCGTCACATCAATTTGACTGACTAATTCTGAACCGCTTTGAATCTCGGATTGGTTTTGCAGATAACATAATGACGACCTCTGCGCTTTACTATCTGGCAATCAGGATGGCGGCTTTTCGCGCTTTTAAGTGATTTCACAACTTTCATTCTATTTCGCTCCCTTACCTAATTGACCAAAACGACGAGTGAAGTTCGCAACGCGTCCCTCTTTATGTAGCACTCGTTGTTTACCCGTATAGAAAGGATGCGACTTTGGCGACACCTCAATCGTGAAGTAAGGGTAAGTATTGCCGACTTCCCATTCGATAGTACGGTCTGTTTTTAGCGTTGAGCCGATTAAGAAGTACTCATCGACACTGGTATCATGAAAAACCACGGGACGGTAATCTGGATGGATATTCGGTTTCATTGTATTCCCCTTAAATAACCAACTTGATATGTTATAACACTACAAGTGACAATTGTTATCAAAAGAAAAACAAGCGATTTTATGATATTTTTCCGTCTTAATCGTAATCAGAGAACACCCAACTATGTACACAATTGAACCTGTTGGCTTTATTGAGTCTCCTTATAAAGAGAAGTTCGCTGTGCCAAGGCAGCCCAGGTTGGTACCCACATCCACCTCAAGAGTCAGATTGGTTGATGCAGCAAACTGCCTTGAGTCTGTTCGTTATATAGAGCAATTTAGCCATGTTTGGTTACTATTTCTGTTCGACAAGAACCTTGAAGCAGGCTGGAAACCAACTGTGAGGCCACCTCGCCTTGGCGGGAATGAACGTATTGGTGTATTCGCGTCACGTGCCACATTCAGACCAAATGGAATTGGCATGTCTGCGGTTGAACTAAAAGGTGTGTCTCAAGAGAAAGGACAGACTTGGTTGGATCTCGGCAGCGTCGACTTAGTAGACGGTACACCGATCATCGACATCAAGCCTTATATCCCCTACTCAGATTCGATTCCGGATGCATTGGGAGGGTTCGCCGCCGACGAACCAGAGGTGCTCGACGTTAACTTTTCGCAGCAAGCGCAAAGTAAGCTCGCAAGCCATCCACAGGCGCGCCATATCATTCAAGTGATCAAAGAAGTATTAGGCCAAGATCCTCGCCCTGCCTATAAGAAAGGTAAACCTGACAGTAAGGAATATGCGGTAAATTTGTTCGATCTTAACGTGAAATTCGTAGTTGAAACGCTTTTCATCAATGTAACTGACATTGAACGCTTTTGAGATCCCAAATAGGCTGATATTATATGCGGCTATATCAGATTTGCTGTGGTCACGAACGACAGCAAGTTTTCTTTTATCAATGATGAAACGGATACCATAGAATGCGTACCAGTAACTACCTTCTTTCTACTCTGAAAGAGACTCCAAACGACGCAGAAGTTATCAGCCACCAGCTGATGCTACGTGCAGGTATGATCCGTAAGCTAGCTTCAGGTTTATATACTTGGCTACCTACTGGTCTACGTGTACTGCGTAAAGTCGAAAATATCGTTCGCCAAGAGATCGATAATGCAGGTGCCGTTGAAATCTTGATGCCCGTAGTTCAACCGTTTGAGCTTTGGGAAGAGACTGGCCGTTCTGAAAAGATGGGGCCTGAGCTACTTCGTTTCACAGACCGTCACTCTCGTCCATTTGTTCTTAGCCCAACAGCTGAAGAAGTGGTAACGAGTCTAGTACGTAACGAGATCAGCTCTTACAAACAGCTACCTCTAAATCTGTACCAAATCCAGACTAAATTCCGTGATGAGCGCCGCCCTCGTTTTGGCGTAATGCGTGCACGTGAATTCTCTATGATGGATGCGTACAGCTTTGATATCGACAAAGAAGGCTTAGAAAAGTCTTACCAAGCGATGCACGATGCTTACTGTAAAGCATTCGACCGTATGGGCCTTGAATACCGTCCAGTATTGGCAGACTCTGGCGCAATCGGAGGCAGCGGCTCTCAAGAGTTCCACGTTCTTGCTGAAAGCGGCGAAGACCTAATCGCATTCTCTTCTGAATCTGATTACGCAGCGAACATCGAGAAAGCAGAAGCACTTGCTCCTACTGAAGATGCAGCAGCACCAACTCAAGAGATGGAACTGGTTGATACACCAAATGCGAAAACTATCGCAGAATTGGTAGAGCAACACGGTCTAGCAATCGAGAAGACAGTTAAGACTCTATTCGTTAAAGCATCTGATGAAGTAGAAGCAGATATCATTGCTCTAATCATCCGTGGTGACCACGAGCTTAACGAAGTGAAAGCAGAAAACCTTCCACAGGTTGCTTCTCCATTAGAGATGGCTTCTGAAGAAGAAATCCGTGCACTTGTTGGCGCTGGTCCTGGTTCACTTGGCCCTGTTGGCCTAGAGCTACCATTCATCGTTGACCGCTCAGTTGCTGTAATGAGTGACTTCGGCGCTGGTGCAAACGTAGACGGTAAGCACTACTTCGGCATCAACTGGGGTCGTGACGTTGAGCTTGCTCAAGTTGAAGACCTACGTAACGTAGTTGAAGGTGACCTTAGCCCATGTGGTAAAGGTACTATCCAGCTTAAGCGTGGTATCGAAGTGGGTCACATCTTCCAACTGGGTAATACTTACTCTAAAGCAATGAACTGTAACGTGCTTGGTCCTGATGGTAAGAGCGTAATCCTAGAGATGGGTTGTTACGGTATCGGTGTTTCACGTGTTGTTGCATCTGCTATCGAGCAAAACCACGATAAATTCGGTATCACTTGGCCAGACGCACTAGCGCCGTTCCAAGTTGCTATCGTACCAATGAACATGCACAAATCTGAGCGCGTTAAAGAAGCAGCTGAGAAGCTATACGCTGAATTAACAGCTATGGGTATCGAAGTTTTATTCGATGACCGTAAAGAGCGCCCTGGTGTTATGTTTAAAGATATCGAGCTTGTGGGTATCCCTCACACTATCGTTATCGGCGATCGCAGCATGGACGAAGGTAACTTCGAATACAAAAACCGTCGTACTGGTGATAAAGAAGCTATCGCAATGGACACGGTTATCGAGCACCTTAAGGCTCAACTAGCTTAGTAATCCGATTACTGACTAGATAAACATTGAAAGGCTGCCGTTAGGTGGCCTTTTTTGTGCCTGTCATTTCGCTTCAAACTCCCTTCTATTTATCAGTAGAGTAAATAACGTAAGTTAATCCCCTGTTCATCTTTAAATCCGTATATTGGTGTCATCAACTTTTTGGACATGCTCACCATTGGAGGTATCGATGGATATCAAAAGCTTACTGAACCAAGCACTTAAATCAGATCTCGTAAAACAAGGTACTCAGAAACTTTCACAAGGGTCTTCAAGTTTAAGTGGCCTTTCTCAAGGCAGCAATAGCAAGAGTAGCAGTAAAAGTACACTCGGAGCCTTCGGTGCAGGCGCAGTTGGCGGAGGACTGTTAGGTGCGTTAATGGGCTCTAAGAAGACTAAGAAAATGGGTAAGAAAGCGGCTGGGATTGGCGGCGCAGCAGCACTGGGCGCTTTGGCTTATAAAGTCTACAACGACTACCAGTCCAAACAAGGCCAGACACCTAACGCCGAACAGGCTCAGTTTGATGAAAATGATGCAAACCACAGCGTGCTGATTCTACGATCGATGATTGCCGCGTCTAAAGCTGATGGCCATGTTGATGAAGAAGAGATGGCTAAGATAGAGCAAGCCGTCGAGAATATGGGCGCTGATTATCAACTGACTAAATTGGTCTCTGAAGAACTGCATAAGCCACTCGACCCAAGCGAAATCGCTCAACTGGCAACGTCACCTCAACAGGCGAGTGAGATCTACTTAGCCTCTTTGATTGTGGCCGACGAACAGAATTTCATGGAGAAGGCGTACCTGAAAGAGCTCGCGAAACAGCTCAATCTTGCTGATGAAGTCACCTATCAACTTGAACAACAAGTCTCTGGCTAATCGGCAAGTACCAAACGAAGCCGTAAAGAACGGCCTAAGCAGCGAGCTAACCAAGTGAGATATTGAGCAAGGACAAACTAACTCTGAACTTGATCAGATCCACTTTGTTTTTGCTTATCTCTATGTGTATATTGAGATCAGTTATCATTTGGTTAGGTATAAAAATGAAAGTATACGATTGTTGTGATTTGGTTCGTGAACTGTATTCTCAAATTGGCAGTGGCGACCAAGGCTATATCCCTAAAGCGATCACCTGCGCAGTAAAAACATTGAATGACCTTGCTGCCGATGAGTCTCTTCCTAAAGAAGCTCGTGAACGTGCAGCCTTTGCCGCTGCTAACTTACTGATTTCAGATTTCGAGGACTAATATGAACCTCGCTAACTTTGAAAAAATGGATCCAGTGATGTTGATGAGCATCGTCAACATGAAGCTTCGTGACGACTTCGGCGGTGATTTAGATCGAGTGGTCAACTTCTACGAAATCGACAAAGCAGCCTTAATCGCTAAGCTCGCGTCTGCTGGTTTTGAGTATCTTCCAGAAGCTAAACAGTTTCGATAGTCGTTTAAAAAATCTTCCTATTTAAAGACCAACCTCTGTGTTGGTCTTTTTTTGTTGGTGATACGTAATAAGGAAACACGCAGCAAACCCATTATAAATTATCTGTATGCACCTATACTTTTATATCTTAGAGTCAACGAACGCGCCTTGAACCAAAGCGTATTGTTGTATAGGCTACCTAAACTAGCATATAAAACTCATCACTCAACTTGATGATAGTGAAGGATTAACAATGAAAAGACTCGGACTTTTAGCCGTTATCGCAGCCGCACTCACCGCAGGTTGCGCTTCAAATACTCAGCAAGACAACTTTCGCGAAGCCTCTTTTGAGCTGTGTAATACTGAAGTCGATATTTACTCTGTAAGCCATGATGAACGAGTTCGCATCGTCTGCTCTGATGGCTCTAAATTCGCTTTGAACAGCGAAGATACACTAGAAGTAATGCGTGATATCAACATCGACTACTGCGATGGCGAAGGCTTAGGCAAATTCAACGAGAGCCGCCACTATTACTCATTCAAGTGTAAGTCAGGCACCCTACTTAGCATCAAAAAGTAGAATCGACACTACCAAATACCAAAGGGTTAATGTGAAAGCATTAACCCTTTTTAATACCCGCTTTTCTTTACTCTTAATCCCAAATCCACCAGCCACCAGATACAAAAAATAGCTCCTTTAAAGAAGCCTCTAGTATCATTGCTTTTCAAAGTAGTTGTTTGAAATTCTAAGAGAGCACGCAGAGATTACGGGTGTAAGTGAGCATGCTCGACAACAATTTTAAAACTTCCAAGTACAAAAAAGGCCCCTATTAAGGCTGTCTCTTATACAC